>PKYU01000145.1 GCA_003132765.1 Chitinophagaceae bacterium
TTGAAAGCGTGCTGATGAAAGGCGTGGATAATAGTTTTCATTTTGACAGGATAAATGGATTCCTTGAGAAAGGACAATGGCTTTCCTTCAAGGATAGAGGTTACAGCAAAGACATTGACATTTCAGCATATACAGCCAACCAGCTTGAAGCAAATGTTAATGACAGCGTAATCATTCTCTTTATTCAAACTGATGGGAGCCAGCGGGCCCGAAAATTAAGGATTGCCGGAATATTTAAAACAGGAATCGAAGAGTATGACCAGAATTTCTGTCTGGGAGACCTGAAATTAATTCAAAGGCTTAACGATTGGGATTCCAGCGAAATCGGAGGTTATGAAATTTATTTAAAGGATTACAAACAAACAGATTCAGTAAATAATAATTTATATGATGCCGAAGCGTTATCGGGAAGATGGTACAGCAAAACCATACAGGAAATATATCCTAATATTTTCGACTGGCTTAATTTACAAGGCAGGATCAAGAGTATTTTATTGGGCATCATGATGGTAGTGGCGGTTGTAAATTTAATTACCTGCCTGATCATCCTTGTTTTGGAAAGAACAAAGATGACAGGAATCTTAAAGGCAATGGGAGCGACAAACTTGATGATTCAGAAGATATTTTTGTATAATACAACTATTATCTCCATTACAGGAATAATTGCCGGAAACCTTTTAGGGCTTGGCATTTGTTACCTCCAGGAAGCAACAGGTTTTATTAAGCTGGATGAGGATGCCTATTATATGAAAGTAGCTCATGCAGAGGTAGTATGGTGGCAGGTGGCTGCCGTGGATGGCTTTACGCTGTTAGTCTGCTTTATTATGCTGATCATTCCTTCGCTTTTGGTAAGAAAAATACAGCCGGTGAAAGCAATAGAATTCAGGTAGCTTTCAATTAATTGGTTTGAAAATGTGTGGACACTTCATTAATCAACTACTTCTCAGATGTGACAGAATTATTCCGGCTGCTACAGCAGCATTGAGCGATTCGGCATGCCCGTATTTTGGAATGGTAATTTTTTTAGTCGCCATTTTTTTTAGTACCACGTTTATCCCCTTTGATTCGTTGCCAATTAAGATCAGCCCTTCGGTTATATTTTTAAATTCCTGAACCGGAACACCGGTTAAAGATGCAGCATAAACCGGTACTGCAGCGTTCCTTTCAATAAAATCAGTTAAAGAATTGTATGTAATATTAACTCTTGCCAGACTGCCCATGGTTGCCTGAACCACTTTTGGATTGTAACAATCCACACAATCCGGACTACAAATAATATTTTCGATGCCAAACCAATCTGAAATCCGGATAATTGTTCCAAGGTTCCCCGGGTCATGAATATCATCTAATAGTACTGTTAGTTTGTGATGAATTTCGGGTATTTTATTCTCCGGTCTTTTTTCAAAAACAGCTATAACTTTATTAGGTGTTTTCAAAAATGATATTTTTTGAAGTTGAATTTCATCAATTTCAAAAATATTTTCATGTGAAATATTTTTCAATAAATTTCCATGTTCTGAAATCCATTCCTGCTCTGCACATAAAATTTTGCAGATAATATTTCCCGAAGCCAAAAACTCTGTAATTACTTTTGGACCTTCTGCCACGAAACAGTTCTGTTCATCCCTTTCTTTTTTATGGCTTAAACTTTGAATATATTTGACGATCTTTNNATGGAACAATCCGTATTGCAATATTTCCAACCCTTCTTTTAGGAATAATTCTGTTTGTTTTTCTACCCGGTTGTGTCACTACCAAAGAAAAATACTCCGGCATTACAAGGGTGCGCAAATATCAAAAAAATATTCCTTTTGTTTTTAAAACAAATATAACTTTATCTGCACCTGATTTAAATAAGGCAGATAAGGAAGCAGTTAATTCGAAGCTGAATACCCAATTGGACGATAGGGCTAAAGTGAGTGTAAAAGACGTTGCATTTTTTTTACATTATATAAATAAGCCACCTGTTTTTGACACAAATGCAATCATTCAGTCAGTAAAAAACATGAACACAGCTTTGGTAAATCTTGGCTACTATTCCTCCAATGTTACCTACACATTTGATACATCAAAGCACAGAAAAAGCCAGGTAAGAATGATTATAAATTTTAATGTCATTGCAGGAAAAAGGACGCTCGTAGATACGCTGGCTTATCTTTTTAATATTCCTGAACTGCAACAATTGGCCTTGTCCACAAAAAAGGAATCTCTACTTCAAAAAAATGCCCCTCTTACAAAGACGGCTATACAATTTGAATCCGGGAGGTTGGTTGATCTGTTTCGCAATCATGGGTATTATAAATTTACCGGAGATGAAATAAGAGTAACAGGCGATACTTCCATTGAAGCGCTTACAACAATCACAGAAGATCCTTTTGAACAATTGCGCCTGCTTGCTGAAGCCGAAGAAAAAAGAAATAAACCCACGATACGACTGGCATTTCAACTGAATAATTCACCGGACAGCAGCAAGTTGGAAAAGTATTATGTGAATAATANNTACCGGATTATACTCCCGGTGAAAAATATACAGATTCTACACTAAAGGAATATGTTTCAAAAAACTACATAACCAGATATCATAAAAAACTATTCAAGTTTTATATTCCGGGCTCTTATTTGTTTATGAAAAAGGGAGATGTTTTCAGCCAGGCTGATTATGTGAAAACCATTAACGGACTTTACAAACTTGGCGCCTGGGAGGCGCCTACCATTGATATTATTGAGAAAAAGGATACCAATTTGCTTGACATGGTTGTTAACCTTCCACCTGTCAAAAAGTTTACTTTTGAAAGAATTATCGAATTGAGTTATTCAGCAAATACTTCCAGCACTGTTATAGCTACTAATTCAGGAAACCTGTTGGGTGTATCAGGAAATATTTCTGTTACCAACCGGAATCTATGGAAGCAGGCAGCCCGAATGACCAATGCCATTAGGGCCGGTGTAGAATTCAATACAGCTCAACGAAATAGCAATGGCACCTTCATAAATTCGAGGGAACTGGGGTATACGAATAATATTTTATTCCCAAAATTTGTTACCCCTTTTAAGAACCTTAACAACAAAAATTTCCTTACCAAACAAACATTTATTAATACAAATGTTTCTTTCATAAACAGAGTCAACTTTTTCGATCAGCAGGTATTTACCCTTGCTTTGGGATACAACTGGACAAAGAATGCAAAACACATTTGGAGTTATAAGCCTTTTAACTTCGATTATCATAGAATTTATAACAGATCGGATAGCTTTAACAGTACCCTGCAGGCCTACCCTTTCCTGCGTTACTCCTTCAATACAGCTTTGACGATGGGTCAGATTTTAAGCTACTCTTCAGCTCACACAAATCCAAGGAATCCAAAAAATGGCAGCAGTTTTAAAGGTAATNNAGGTAATATTGAAGAATCGGGATTGATATGGGGGTTTTTAAAAAACAGAAATAAGAATGCAGAAACTGGGAATTTCTTTAATCAATATTTGAAAGATTTTATTAAAACAGATGTTGAATATACCTATACAATAAACTGGCAGAAATCGGCAATTGTTTTTAGAGCCTTTGCAGGTGTAGGAATTCCATTGACGAAAAGCGATACGACGCTGCCCTTTTTCAAGCAATATTTTGGTGGCGGGCCGAATAGTATGAGGGGCTGGCCGGTAAGGGGAATTGGCGTCGGTGGGCAGGCGCTTGCTCCTTACTCAAACGGTCTATTTAATGACCGTACCGGTGACATTCAACTGGAAGGAAATGCAGAGTATCGTTTTAATGTAGCTCCCTTATTTTCTAATTCCGTTTTTTTTAAAATGGCCTTGTTTACAGATATCGGTAATATCTGGAATTTCAAGAATACTCAACCAAACGGAAGTTATGATACTACACAATTCAAATTTCAGAATTTGTACCAACAGTTAGGCGTCTCGTCCGGAGACNNCGGGCATCTTTATGGATCCACCCAGGATGACCGGATATGGCGTTACCAAAATTTCAATGCAACCATTGGAATTGGTTATGGATTTTAAAAGAAGAAAGTTTGACAGAAAAATTATTACATTTTTCCTCTATTAGATCCTCTAAAGTTTTGCAGAATAATTTTTAGTAAATAGCTTTACAAAGCAATTCTTTCCTACCTTACCGATTTCTCGGCTTTTGTTTTGCATCTTAAACCTTTTTACCCTCATTAAGACTCAATATTGTTATTAAACAAGGTTGAATTCTAAAATTGACAGGTGTTTCTTGTAACAAGTGAATAGCCAAAAAGATAAATTCTTTTAATATTAATTATCATTCATTGGCTTTTCTATGCCAAAAGTTGATTAAATTATTTGATCCTGATTACTAAAAGCCAATTTCCTGAGGTACTGTTCCTAAAAACAGCACCTTTTTTAGGCTTAGGGATGTTAATCCCCTAAATTTAGCAGGCATTCTCGCTTGATATTCCATTTATCGCCTGAATTTGATTTCCCTCCATAACCAATAAACCATTGATTTCTACCATTCACATAGGTATTATGCCATTAATTGTACTATGTATTGCATAGTACATAGTTTACTATATATCTTTGTATTGTAATTAACCACTAACAATTAAAACTTAAAACAATGAAAACAGTAACCTTTAACAGCGAAAATCCGGTAGTAACGTATGTAAAACGTTTTATTTATTCATTTCAGGTTCTTATGGTAGGCGTAGCAATTCCATTTTTCTTTTTATTTGGGATTTCAGACGGGAACCATAAAAACCATGAAGATAGAAGTGTAAAAGAGATTTCTAAATCAACCGCAAAAACTCTGGATAATCTATATGAGATGAATATGCCTTGAATATAAATCCCAAAAATGCATATGGAAGTGCAAGAGATCATACAAGAAATTCAGCCTTCCTCCCAAACGATATACCAGGAATCATCTATAAATTCTCAGGATTTTGAGTCGGAGGCAACTACTTTTCCGGTTCAGCTAAATAAAAATGTTACTGCCGGAAAAGTAGTTTGAAAAAAAATGAGAATTACCTGTATTTATTCAGGTTTACGTAAGATTAAATGAATTATTCTCCCATACATTACTGAACAGAACTTTAATATCATCTTATTAAGATCGTATATCCCTTTTGAAATATTTTTTTTCCTGAATCATGATGGGTGTATTTCAATGTCCAGACATAAATGCCACTATCCTGCGGATTGCCATTTAAAGTTCCATCCCATTT
>PKYU01000302.1 GCA_003132765.1 Chitinophagaceae bacterium
CCGGAACCATAGTCATCTTCATCGGCGCTAAAAATATGCGTTCTGTAGCCTTACCAAGCCAGGCATCTTCCTGCGGCGGTATGCCGACTATCGTTGCAGGATATACGGCATTTTTTTTATGCGTAATAGCGGTAATATGAAATTTCGGATACCAATCCGGTAAGGAATAATAACCAGTATGGTCGCCAAACGGGCCCTCCCAAATTAAATCATCTGCAGGATCAACATATCCTTCTATAACAAAATCTGCATCAGCAGGCACTTCAATTTCAGGTTGTGAAATACATTTTACCAATTCAACTTTTTTCTTACGTAAAAAACCGGCAAGCATATATTCATCAACGTTCTCGGGTAGCGGTGCTGTTGCTGAATAGGCATAAACAGGATCGCCACCCAATGAAACAGCTACGGGGNNGTTTTTTATATTCATTAAAATGCTTTGCGGAAACTTTGTGCTTGTGCCAATGCATACCTGTAAGGGTTGGCCCGAATACCTGCATGCGGTACATACCTACGTTCCTGGTGTGGCTGATAGGATCCTTTGTATGAATAACCGGAAGTGTGACAAAAGGCCCTCCGTCCTTCGGCCAGCAGGTCATTACAGGGAGTTTGGTGATATCAGCATTTTCCATTATTACCTCCTGGCATTGGCCCCTACCGGCTATAACTTTTGGCATCCAACTTGCAAACTGACCCAGCTTCGGCAATAGCCTGAGCTTGTCAATCATATTCTCTTTCGGGGATGAAAGAAGATGGAATAGGTTTTCAATTTCCCGGGCTACATCATTCAGATCCTTAACGCCCAATGCAAGGCACATCCTTTTTTCGCTTCCATATGCGTTCATCAGAACGGGAAAATCATAACCTGTATTTTCAAACAACAATGCCTTTCCGCCGCGGTCACTTTTACTTATTCTGTCCGTAATTTCTGCTATTTCCAGGTGAGGATTTACGAATGATTGAATGCGAATCAATTCGTTTTCTTTTTCCAGTACTTTAATAAATTCAGGGAGATTTTTGTATGCCATAGTGTATGCAAAGGTAAACCAAGATTAACTCGATTCCCGAAGTGCGCCATGATTATTAGCGTAGTCCCATGCTGAGAAATCCTTTAAATGGAGGGAAATATGGCAAAAAGAAATCCTTTTAGTTTACCGGTTTGGGGCAGGCTAATTTTGAATTCTTCCCTTCAGCTTCACTATAATTTGGGAAAAGCCTGAAAGAAAGTGTAAGCGTTGTAAAATAATAGGAATCTTTATGACCTGAATTTCCCCGGATGGTTCCCGCAGGTGGATATGTTCCTCCGTTCTTCAATTCATTGCCCCGGTAAGCAAGTTCCACAGCTGTAGAACCACGGTTAGCAAGCAGGGTGGCTTGATCGACATAAGTTGTACTTACATCATCCAGATAATCAGTAAATAATTTCCTATATCCTATCTCAAGACCAACTTGAACATTTTCACTTAATGATAATTTTACTCCTGCGCCAAAGGGTATGGCCATTTGCGTAAGATTATAATAATTTTTCCCGGGAATAAAACCTTCCCCTTCTGTGCTTAATGGCCTTAGATATACTATTTTCCCTGAAGTGTCTCTGGTATTAGGATTGAAATGATAAACTGCAACTCCTGCAAAAACATAAGGTGTCAGGGAATGATCACCAAGTTTAGTAATGTAATATTCTGCCCCAATGCTTATTTCCGAAATTGCTGACTTAAAATTTAGGTTGCGGATCGAGTTTCTCGTGTATCTATCGTCGCCGGAAACAGTCCCGAAGAGCAGGGAAGACCTTAATGAAAAATGGTCCGAGATATCATAAGAAACGCCAAAGCCCCCGGCAAATTGTGATTGATTAAGAGTATATCCTTTGTCCTGCAAATCACCGTTGTAATTGGATGAACCGGCATAAAGATTAAAGTGAAAATTTTGCGAAAAAGCTGCTGCATTAAACAAAATCAGGCTCGCAATCAAAAGAAAGGTCTTCATTCAGAAATATGTTTTGATTATTGGGTACAAAATAACCTCACCAAGCAAAAATGATACCGCAAAAATAACAACTACACTGATGCAAAATAACTTTACCTAAAATATTGAGTACCATTACTGAGAATTAACGGTAAATTATAATTTCCCCAGGCAAAAATACCAGGACCTGTTAGCAGGAAGATACTATGCTAACTGCCATTAAACACTTAAAATATGTAGATTTCGATTACTTTAATAAGGCTAAATTTCAATAGATTTGCATTGATTTTTTCGGGATGTAGCGCAGCCCGGTAGCGCACNNTTGACCCAGCAATTATCCTGAAGGTAATGTCAAGAGATACGGTGGATATTGCCTCTAAGTCTTTTTGGACAGCAAACACCAGAACAACAATAGCCCCATCAATTACCAATGTTCTGAACTCTTTGGCAAACGGAATAATAGCGCTTACCGGAGGAAGAAAAGGAACACTGGGGTAATTAAACGTCAATGGCAGCCCTTTATGTAACGCCCTGAATACTTTTATAACCAATAAAGATCCGGCAATTTCTGGCAAGCCTAAAGCTTATTTAAACTGGATATTAATGTATGACCAGTTTAATTATGTTTCCAGTTATCCTCAAAGCAGCGCGATATCTGTAAGCAATTTTGCTACAGGCACTTTAGGCACGCCTGGCTACACCGGAATTCCAATAAAAAAGAGCGGCTATTTGTATAATTACGTGAGCAATGAATCTCAGAATTGGGATGTGTTCTTTGACAATTTAACGGTTCAGCAAAGAAGCGGGCCTATTACATAAGAAACGCATTACTATCCGTTCGGCCTAACCATGGCCGGCATCAGTGATAAGGCCATAGGGAAGATTGAGAATAAATAAAAATACAAGGGTAAGGAACTACAACTTCAGGAGTTCAGTGATGGAATCGGATTGGAGTAGTATGATTATGGGGTGAGGATGCGGGGCCTTCAATCAGGTTTGTGGCATAGTATTGATCTATTAGCATGTAAATATTCATCATTTACTCCTTATAATTACGGCCTTGCAATATTCGTACTTTTGGATATATTTGAGTGGTGTGTAATGCAATTTGGCTTCCTCATTCTTTCAAAATCCTGACAACATAATTTGGAACATATTACCTAAATAGGTAACTTTGTTCGGTGGAAGATTTTAAAGGACAAATACGTAGTTTAATAGTTTACGGTGACGATTTTTGGATATTTTTTAATAAGCAAACCCAGAAAGTTCAAGCCCGTATATTATGGACAATCCGTCTAATAAGAGATATTCAATTTGTGCCGCAGACATACCTTAAACACATGGAAGGTTCTGACGGACTTTATGAAATAAGAGTAAGTTCAGGTAACAATATATTTAGGATATTTTGCTTTTTTGACAAGGGACAATTGGTTATTCTCTTAAATGGTTTTCAAAAAAATACGCAGAAGACACCAAAATCAGAAATTGAAAGAGCAGAAAAATTAAAAACAAAATATTATGAAGACAAGCAAAAATAAATTAGTAGACTTGGAAGTGTTTATAGACAAGAAATATGGTAAAAGAGGTTCTAAAAAAAGAGACAATTTCGAGGAAGGTTATGAAACATTTAAGTTAGGAGTTATGCTTCAAGAAATGAGACACAGACACAACATGACACAGGAGCAACTCGCTGAAAAATGTGGTACGACAAAAAATTACATTTCCAGAATTGAAAACGATGCCAGTGACATAAGACTTTCAACCCTTATGAGAATTGTTAGAGATGGGTTTGGACAGCATTTAATACTCTCTGTTGGGGCATGACGTAGATGCACTGTATCCCACCGTCCAAGTACCTATTGCCATAGAATATAATGAGCAATAGCTTTGTACGCTAAATAAAATTTCATGATCAATCAACCCGAGTTGCGTGATCGAATGTTTGAGCTAATA
>PKYU01000480.1 GCA_003132765.1 Chitinophagaceae bacterium
ATAAAAGTTATCGCAGGTAATGGAGCTGAAGTTATTCCTGCAATGATGAATCAATTCCGGTTTGATCATATTTTTTATACCGGAAGCACCACCGTTGGTAAGGAAATTTATAAACTTGCGGCTAAAGACCTTGCCCCTGTTACGCTTGAGCTGGGTGGCAAAAGTCCATGCATTGTGTATGAAGATGCTGATATAAAAGTAGCAGCTAAAAGAATAATTTTTGGTAAATTTTTAAATGCAGGACAAACCTGCATTGCACCAGATTATATTTTGGTACAGGACAAAATAAAAGAAAATTTATTAAATGAATTAAAAAATAGTATTCAAAAATTTTATACAAACGATCCTTCCTCAAGTTATGACTATGGAAAAATTATTAATATAAACCGGTTTAATAAATTGATAAGCTATTTGAAAGAGGGGCAAATTTTTTATGGAGGCAGAAGTGATAAGGAAAATTTGTTTATTGAACCAACCATTCTTACCAATATTTCAATGAGTGATAGTGTAATGAAAGAAGAAATATTCGGGCCGATCATCCCGGTATTATCATTTAATACAACAGAAGATGCAATGAAAATAGTAGCTCAAAATGAAAACCCCTTAGCATTTTATCTATTTACAAAAAATGAAACAACAAAAGAGGATTGGATTCAAAAAGTTCCTTTCGGTGGAGGGTGTATAAATAATACAGTTTCGCATTTTGCCAATGAACATTTTCCTTTTGGTGGGATTGGCAACAGCGGTATAGGAGCCTACCATGGAAAAATTACTTTTCAGGTGTTTACGCACTTAAAACCTGTTTTAAAAAGTTCTACTATTATTGACCCTTCAATAAAATACCCCCCCTTCAAGGGAAAATTAAAATTATTGAAGAAGTTGATTGGATAGATTCTAAATAAAATTTTATTTCCTACTTAATTCTAAGGCAGATTTTGCTAAATATATTTTGTTAATAGTCCGGTCGATTTTTTCAATTTAGAATTTTTACATTATGTCTTATAAAGAATTGAAACTTTTCATGGTTACATTTGTTTAATCAAGGATAAAACAATGAGAAAAATGCCACTTATCAAAAATATTATCTCAGCTATTTATCCCCTACAAATGAAAATTTCCAGACTTACAGGGCTTGGAATTAAAGTAGAAACCAATTCATCAAATAAAACCGCATCAATGAATTTTTATTCTTTAAAGGCAATTGCCAATACTGGTAAGGAAATCGAATTTGAAACATTCAAGGAGAAGAAAGTTTTATTAGTAAACCTTGCCAGTAAATGTGGCTTTACACCTCAATATGCCGAATTGGAAGAATTGCATCAACAAAATAAAGATGTGATCATCCTGGGTTTCCCTGCCAATAACTTCGGTGCACAGGAACCTGGTAGTGATGAAGAAATTGCAGAATTCTGTAAAATAAATTATGGGGTTACTTTCCGGCTTTTTAAGAAGGATGATGTGAAAGGAGCAAATAAGCAACCCGTTTACCAATGGCTAACCGATGCCAATAAAAACGGATGGAACAGTGAAGAACCTAAATGGAATTTCTATAAATACCTTGTAGATGAAAATGGAAACCTGGTAAATGTATTTTCTTCTTCCGTTTCTCCAAAGGATGCATTGCAATCGACACGGTAATAGGTGATAGCAGTCAGACTGAATTTTGAAGAATTCCAATACCCGGTTTCATACCTGTCAGACAGCTTAAATTTCACCGAAGGGTATTATACTGCACATTTCTCGTGATAATTGATAAGTTCTATCGCCAACCTTTCAAATTCATATCCATCATATTTTTCAACTATTTCATCGAGCACTGCGAGTATCTCATCAACTTCTTTTAGCGTTACCAGTTTAAGACGGTATTCTTTTATATTGGGCATTCCTTTTAGATAATTAGTATAATGCCTGCGCATTTCATTTATGCCTACTATTGGTCCCTTCCATTCAACAGATTTTATTAAATGTTTTTTGCAAACTGCTACTCTTTCTTCTACGGTTGGCGGTGACAGCAACTCTCCTGTTTCTACGAAATGGGATATCTCTTTAAAAATCCAGGGATAACCAATTGTAGCACGGCCAATCATAATACCATCTACCCCATAGCGGTTTTTAAATTGCAACGCTTTTTGCGGTGAATCAATATCGCCATTGCCAAATATGGGAATTGTAATTCTCGGGTTTTCTTTCACTTTGGCAATAAGCGTCCAGTCTGCCTCGCCTTTATACATTTGGGTTCTGGTACGACCGTGAATAGCAAGCGCCTTTATTCCAACATCCTGAAGGCGTTCTGCAACATCTACTATGTTTTTAGAATTATCATCCCATCCAAGTCTTGTTTTTACAGTAACGGGAAGAGAAGTACTTTTTACTACAGCATCTGTTAAGCGAACCATTAAGGGCACATCTTTTAATACGCCGGCACCGGCGCCACGGCAAGCCACTTTTTTAACCGGGCATCCGAAATTAATATCCAGCAGATCAGCATTGGTAGCATCTACAATTCTGGCAGCCAGGGAAAGGCTTTCTTCATCACCACCAAAAATCTGTATACCTACTGGTTTTTCATAATCGAAAATATCCAGCTTTTTGCGGCTCTTAATTGCATCGCGTATTAATCCTTCGCTACTGATAAATTCAGTATACATTAAATGAGCGCCATTATCCTTACAAACCGCACGAAAAGGCGGATCGCTCACATCCTCCATCGGGGCAAGCAATAAGGGAAATTCCGGAAGTTGTATGTTACCTATTTTTATCAATTGATTGTAATGTTAAAATTATTGGCATTATTGAAAATGAAATAAGTAACCAGGCATTTTCGTATACTCAACTTTCAACGCTGTACTAATTTTTTGGCTGTAAATTTACACACTTAAAATTTGAGGTAATGTTGATTGACAGAAATTCAAAAAACTTTAGCTACCCGGCTCAGTTTGGTCTCTTATTAGGCCTCATTGGAGCCGGCATTATAATTGGTTTTTTTATTTCTGTAATTACCTGGCTTTTGATGACCGGAAGGTCTGTGCTCTCTATGGAAACCGATATGCTGAACCCTCAATATTATTCAGCGGTAATGACTATACAGGTGATTTCAACCTTTCTGATGTTTTTCCTGCCAGCCATATTCTTTTCAATCATCTGTTACAAAAACCCGGCTAAATTTCTTGGATTTAATACAAATATCAATATAAAACAGGTCTTGTTATTATTGGGAATTCTTATGCTAACTTTTCCTTTGTCCGGAGCCCTGGCCGAACTAAATAAAATAATCCCCTTACCGAATAATTGGACAACTTATTTTAAACTGAAAGAAGATACCCGGGCTGCAGAGGAAAGTGCACTCATAAATATTAATTCATTTCCCAGGTATATAATTTCTTTAATTGTAATCGGGTTTTTCCCCGGTCTATTTGAAGAAATAGCCTTCAGGGCAGGCTTGCAAAATATACTCACACGATGGTTCAAAGGGCCGGTTCTGGCCATTATCTTAACTGCTACACTTTTTAGCCTGGTACATATATCCTACTACGGATTCCTGGTCAGACTTGCACTAGGTATTATTCTTGGCTTTATATTTTATATAAGCAGAAATATCTGGTTATCTGTTTTATTCCATTTCCTATATAACGGTTTGCAGGTGACCTCTCTATATTTTTACACACTTTCTGGCTCTAAAGATCAAAAGGAAATTGAAGATCACTTTCCAGTATGGGCGGGAATAATAGCGCTGCTTCTAATAGTTTATTTGTTTAGAGAATTCAAAAAAATATCTTCATTACAAAAACAAGAATTGCCTGACGATGATTTCCCCAAAGATGATTTTCAAAACTGGGCAACTTCACAATCTTAAATTAAGGGAATGGCGCTCGATTCAAAGACTTTTAAGACAAGAACTCTGACTGCCATAGTTTTCGTGGTCGTCACGCTATTGGGTTTATTAATTAATCAATGGAGTTTTATAATACTTTTCTTATTTATACATTTTGGCTGCTGGTATGAATTCATAAAGTTGATAAAAAAAATATATCCCCGGTCATATAAATTAAGAAGCTTGTTGGGTTTCCTTTATATTTCCCTTCCTATTATATTATTAATTTATATGCGTGTTAGAACAGGTGTCTATATTAATAATAAATTATTATTGGTAATTCCATGCGGAATAATCTTTTCGATATGGATTAATGATACCATGGCATATATTGTCGGCTCATTTATTGGCAGAACTCCATTATCCAAAATATCTCCAAAAAAGACCTGGGAAGGCACTATTGGCGGAGCATTGCTTTGTATTGCAGCCATTACCTTTTTAGGCTATAAAACGGGATTTTACAATTATAAAAACTGGATTATTATAGCCGCCTGCTGTGCTTTCTTTGGTACCTTAGGCGATCTTTTGGAAAGTAAAATAAAAAGACTGGCAAAGGTGAAAGACAGCGGATCGATTATGCCAGGGCATGGTGGATTTTTAGACAGA
>PKYU01000519.1 GCA_003132765.1 Chitinophagaceae bacterium
GATTGATACAATGGATTTTTGAAGTTCTCAAAAATTAATATCGATAGATGATATTTTGGATGGTTTATCCAACAGTATGTGATAGAAGGTTCGGAGGTAACGCTTACAAAAAGCTCTTGTAGTTGTATGATTGTATCTTCTTTGAAATTATAGGATTCAGCAAGGGTTTTTATCCTTTGATTATACTTGTTATTCATTCCAATCTGGCTTTTCTCTGATAGAAATTTTCTATATTTTTCATTAATAGCCTGCCTGTACGCTATCAAATCCACATGTTTACAGGTAATTGCACATCCAAACTCATTGACAAAAAAGAGTGTGGCAGCGCCCGGACTAACTAATGTTTCCTGGTAGTTTCTGGAAATAGTATGTATAGGTCTTGTGAACCTGGCAACTTCTTCTATGGCTTTTACGAACATAANNCAAAAAGTACAATATTCAAACAAAATAACTTTTTTATCACGATTCAATTCCTCACTTTTCAATTAATTTAAAGGGTATTATAACACTTACAATCGTACCTTTTCCAAACTCGGATTCTATATTGATTTCGAAACCTAGAAATGTAGCGATACTTTTTACAATAGATAAACCAAGTCCATATCCTTCACTCTTTGACTGATTCGCCTTTTTGAACCTGTCAAAAATAGTTCCTAATTCTTCCTGTTTAATGCCAATGCCGGTATCTTTGATTAGAAAAATATAGGATCCATCTGATTCAATACGATCATAAAGATGGANNATTATTATACCTGATTGCATTATTTATTAGGTTGTATAACAGTTGAAAAAACAAGTCATGATTCATTCGTTTTACCTTAATTGTTGCTGAAATATGATTTTTGAATTGGACGGATTTGCTTTCCATTCTATATGAAAGTTCTTCCATTACGCCTGAAGATAATTCCCGGATATTGATTGTATCTATTTTTACAAACTGATCATTCTCAATTCGTGAAATATACAGTAAAGAGTGAACAATTCTTTTGAGGCGATTGAGAGTCTTCATCATCGACGAAACCTTATTTTGCAATTCCTCGGTGAGAGTTTCATCCACCATCAGATTTTCAATATGTGATTGAAGGATACTTATTGGAGTCATAAGTTCATGCGAAGCATTTGAAGTAAACTCCCTTTCCTTATCGAAAGCTTCATGTATTTTTTCCATCAGATTAATTAGGGACTCATCCAGAAATCTAAAATCAGTTGTCGATGTTTTAACAGGTGATAGTTTTTCCCTGAATGGGAATTTCCTATTTGTCAGCTTGGTTTTTACAATTTTTGCAAGAGGTCTTATAAGTATGTTAGCATATACAAGGTCAACTACAATACTCAATAAAATTAATCCTATAAGGACATAGAGTGTAAAGCGTTGGAGAAGGTTATTGTATTCACTGATGGTCGTAGTCGTTTTACCGATCTCGAGGATATAATGACGGTTTTGATAACTAATTCCATGAATTAGAACCCTGTAATTTAATGTATCATCCTCTACAATTCTCCTGGAAGTTTCAATAGTATCTCTCACTTTAGCGTTTTCCGCCGGGGATAAAGAAATATAATCTTCCTTCAGGATGGTATAACTTCCAAAAGAACTATCGCCTTGCAAATAATAATCTATGCCGTTTTTATCAATGACAGCCAGCACTTTCTTTTTTTCCTGTTTAAGATAATAATTCGTGTACCTTGAACTCACCTCTCTGACTAAAAAAGGAAGCATTGATACAAAAAGCAATACAATAAACAGTTTGGAAAGTGTGATAAAAAGTGTCAGTTTGGTAAGCAGCTTCAAAGCCTGTTAAATTTTAATTTTATAACCAATGCCACGGAGAGTTTGCAGCCAATCCACAGGTGCATATATTACCATTTTTTTTCTAATATTCTTTATATGGACATCAATGTAGTTGGAATCATATTCATCATCAGAAAAATTTCCCCAGATATGCTCACTAAGTTGAAGCCGTGTAAGTGGCCGATTTTTATGTAAGACCATATAGCTTAACAAATCAAATTCCTTCCTGGATAAATCAATCTCATTTTCTTCAAATCTTACTGCTCGCTTATTCAGATCAATATTAAATTGGCCTAGTTCTAGTATTGAATCATTATTTCCTGATTTTCGCCGTGAAATAGCCTGCATCCTTGATTGTAATTCAAGTAAGGAAAAAGGTTTAGCAAGATAATCGTCAGCTCCAAGATCCAGCCCTTTAATCCTATCTTCAAGATTCCCCCTTGCAGTGAGTATGATGTAGGAAGCATTCGGGCATATTTTTTTGGTGGAATTTAATAGTTCAAGCCCGTCATCGTCCGGTAAACCAAGATCGAGCAAAATGAAGTCATATCCATTATCTGCCATGAGTTGCCTCGCCTGCCCGGCAGTATAAGCGCAATCGCAGATATAGAAGGCTTTTTCTAAAAAAATCCTCATTTCCCGAGAAAGAGACCTTTCATCTTCTACAATTAATACTTTCATGGGTTCAAAACTGATAATAAAAACTAAAGGTTAAAAAGGAATTTGATTTCCCAATGCCCGAGGCATNNGCAAAATAGAATACTGGTAAGTTGCCTCAATCAGATAATGTGCCCTATTGTAAGCTATCGGACATTTTAAATTATAAGTCAGCAAATTAAATGTTGCTATTGATTTTGTTGTGGAAGTTCCCGAAGAAGAACTCCCAAACAGAGGGTCTGTCAACACTCCGAATAAACTATCCCGTAATTTTTTTTCAACGAGATATGTTTGATAATAATGCTGGGTACCTGCCACAACATCTGCAGATGGA
>PKYU01000464.1 GCA_003132765.1 Chitinophagaceae bacterium
TGCCAGTGGAATAATTAACTGGTTCCCCGTGTATATTTTTCTATTATTTCTGCTGATCTATAAGTTCAGAAAGCAGAGCTGGTTGCTAATTCTGCTTGTTATACCCCTGATTTTTGTAAGTGACGAACTTTCATCTGCAGTATTAAAACCCCTGGTACACCGGTTGCGCCCCAGCCACGAACCGGACATTGAAAATTTACTTCATTATGTTTCGGGTTACCGTGGCGGGTGGTATGGCTTTGTTTCTTCCCATGCATGCAACTTTTTTGCGGTAGCTATTTACCTTCATTTGACGGTTTCAGCAAAAATAAAATGGCTTCCCTTTTTGATGTTTCCTATTGTATTATTGGTNNTTTGGGGGTACATTATCCTTCAGACGTCATTGCAGGAGGGCTTCTTGGCTCATTGTTAGGTTGGTTGGTGGCGAAAATGTACGATCATTTTATTAGTCTGTATCAACAAAGACCCGCATAACACAATTGCGTATCATTACTTTTTATGCGGGTCCAAATCCTGAAGTGGATTTCGATGAAATACGAGGTATATCTGAGGGGAAAAGAGATTTATATTTATAAACGATTCTTTATAAAATAAATTTCAAAAATTATCACTTTAGTTCTACATTCACGCTCTCTTACTTTTTTACTCTTATGAATATTTTTTGATTATATGGGAAAACTCCAGATTAAGATCCAACCAAAATATTATGATGCGATAATTGTTGGTTCGGGTGCGGGTGGTGGCATGGCTACTTATGTTTTGGCAAACGCAGGTTTAAAGGTTTGCCTCATTGAAGCAGGACAAATGTATGATCCTGCTAAAGATTCCAACCAGTTGAGAAATCCGTGGGAATCTCCTCGGAGAGGTGCCAGTACCAAGTTTCGTCCTTTTGGTGATTTTGATGGATGCCATTGGGGCTGGGAAATTGACGGTGAACCTTACACGCAGGCCGAAGGTACTAAATGGGAATGGTGGCGGGCACGCATGCTTGGGGGGCGCACTAATCACTGGGGAAGAATTTCTTTACGCTTCGGTCCAAAAGATTTTAAACGGAAAAGCATTGATGGCCTCGGGGACGACTGGCCTATAAGTTATGATGATGTAAAACCATACTATGATAAAATTGATAAAATGCTTGGTGTCTTTGGAACCAATGAAGGATTGGTAGATGATCCTGATGGAATTTTTCTTCCCCCTCCAAAGCCCCGCCTGCATGAATTATTTATTAAGAAGGCCGCTACCAACATTGGAATACCGGTAATTCCTTCCCGGTTATCTATTCTTACTAAGAAAATAAATAATGACCGTGGCGAATGTTTTTATTGTGCCCAGTGTGGTCGTAGCTGTAAGATATACGCCGATTTTTCCTCCTCATCTGCTTTAATAATACCTGCTTTAAGAACTGGCAATGTTGATTTGATAACTGATTCTATGGTTCGGGAGGTGCTTACTAATAAAGAAGGACTTGCAACCGGCGTATCCTATGTGCACAAACCTGATATGCAGGAATACCAGGTTAAGGGCAGGACGGTTGTGCTTGGAGCCAGCGCCTGCGAATCTGCCAGGTTGTTACTAAATTCAAAATCACCGAGGCATCCTAACGGACTGGCAAATTCAAGTAATATAGTTGGTAAATATCTTCATGATTCTACCGGGGCCGATATGGGCGGCATTATACCGGAACTTTTCGATCGTAAGCGCTACAATGAAGATGGAGTAGGAGGTATGCATGTTTATACGCCATGGTGGCTCGATAATAAGAAATTGGATTTCCCCCGTGGATACCATATTGAATATGGTGGTGGTTTTGGCATGCCTTTATATGGTTTTAACTGGGGTATAGAAAACCTGAATGGCACGTATAAGATTAAAGGAAAACAAAAGGAAGCCGGCGGCTATGGGGCCTCTTTAAAAGAAGATTATAGATATTTCTTTGGTGCGCATGTGGGCATGGCGGGTCGTGGCGAGGCCGTCGCCCGGGAGGATAGTTATTGTGCCATTGATCCGGAGGTTGTAGATAAATATGGAATTCCGGTATTAAAATTTCATACTACTTATTCAGATTATGAAATAAAGCAGGCGAAGCATATGAAGGAGACTTTCTCTGAAATTCTTCATTCAATGGGTGCAGTAATTACCTGGGGCGGAGATGATGGCCCGGAAAATAACTATGGACTGCATGCTCCCGGCAATATCATTCATGAAGCAGGAACAGTTCGTATGGGAAATGATCCTAAAAAATCCCCACTCAATAAATGGGCACAGGCGCATGATTGTAAGAATTTATTTAATGTGGATGGTGGAATGTTTGTATCGCAGGGAGATAAAAATATCACATGGACGATCCTTGCTTTATCGATGCGCACCTCTGAATATATTGTAGATCAATTGAAGAAAAATGAGATTTGAGTAGTGAGTAGTGAGTAGNNTAGTGAGTAGTGAGTAGTGAGAAAAAATTTAATCGAACAAGGTAAAATAAAAAATAGATAGCTGATAGCTCTAAGCTGAAAGCTGTTACCTTAAATAAACACTCATGGATAGACGAAAATCATTAAAAGCAATTGCATTAGGAACTGTATCCGCAGGAATGTTACTGGATGCCTGTAAACTTTCGGACAAGAAGGAGTCTTCGAAATCAGCGAATAATAACACGTCGGAAAATAATGGTCCCGGTATAAACAGGATGACGGAAGAATCTGACCATTATAAAGAAGAAACTTCCTACACATTCTTTACTTCTGAAGAGATGGTTTCCATTACTGTTTTGGGAGATATAATTATACCAAAGGATGAAGTTAGCGGAAGCGCCTCGGACGCTAAAGTTCCGGAATTCATTGAATTTATTGTAAAAGATATGCCTGAGCACCAGGTACCAATGCGTGGAGGATTACGTTGGCTGGATATGCAATGTCTTAACCGCTATAATAATGTTTTCACCGATTGCAATAAAGATCAGCAAATGGAAATAGTAGATGAAATTGCTTACCCGAAAAAAGCAAGGCCTGAAATGCAGCAGGGTGTTTCTTTTTTTAATCTTATTCGCAATTTAACTGCCACTGGTTTTTATACTTCAGAGATTGGTGTGAAAGATGTTGGTTATTTAGGAAACGCACCCAATCAATGGAATGGGGTACCGGCGGATGTTTTGAAACAATATAACCTTGCTTACACTGAAAAAGAATTAAAAGAGTGTGTTAGTTTTTCTTAAATATAAAATTACGATTGCCTGATTTTTAATTTTTAGGTAAGAATTGATGATTGCTTTTATTTAGTTTTATTACTTACTTCAATAATA
>PKYU01000303.1 GCA_003132765.1 Chitinophagaceae bacterium
AAGGGAGAAAACAAATCTTCGACCTTGAAACGGAATTAGCCACACAAATCGTTTCGGCCCTTAAGGCAAAACTGACGCCGCGTGAACAAAAGGGATTATCAAAAAGGTATACTGAAAATGTGGAAGCCTATAAATATTATCGAAGAGGACGTTTCTTTTGGAACCAGGTGGGGAAAGTGGCATTTGACAGCGCTGAGGTATATTATAAGAAGGCAATAGAACTGGAACCTGATTATGCATTAGCTTATGCCGGCATTGCAGATTGTCATGCGTATAATTTTAAAGGTTTATCCCAACTGGATGAGGTTCCCATTGCAAAAGCATACGCAATGAAGGCTCTTTCAATAGACAGTACTCTTAGCGTGGCACTTACAACCCTGGGTTTTATTCAGCAAAGTTACGATTATGACTGGCAGAGTTCTAAAGAAACCATGGAAAAAGCAATTGAACTTGATCCAAATAATTCTATTGCTCATATTTACTATGGTATGGATTTAATACACTCTACTCCTGATAAACAAGATGCCTTAAAGGAAATGCAAAGGGCGGTTGATCTGGATCCGCTCTCCTTTCAAACCAACTGGATCCTGGCAAGGAATTACTATTTTTCGGGAAAATATGAACTTGCTGAGAAGCAATTCAAAATAACTGCTTCATTTACAACTCCGGATCAAAAGTATGTTCCTTTGTGGTCGTTAGGACTCATATATCTAAAACAACATCTTTTTTCAAAAGCTAAGGAAATTTTTGACCAGCTTCCTGAAGGCTCCGGAAAGCAACTTGATAATTTCCAATTGATGCAGGCATATGCATACGCAGTTATGGGCGATAAGGAGAAAGCCAAATCATTATATGACGATACTTATAAAAAGTATGGCGCCACNNTGGCATTGGCATTACCGGACCTCGCAAATATTTGTTGCGCTGGGAAATTTTTCCCAGGCAATAGGTGAATTGGAAAAAGGATATGACATCAGGGAAATTCAAATGTTCTGGATAAAAGCTGATCCGGCATTTGATCCCATCAGGAATGAACCACGATTTCAGGCGTTACTTAAAAAAATGAATTTGGGATAACCCTTCTCTTCTCCAGGAAAAAATTTTATTTTAGAATTATATTAATCCTGCCCACCTATAAGTATTCAAAATGCAAGAAAACCGCCAACTCGCAGCTATTCTTTTTACTGACATTATAGGTTCCACTGCAATCATACAGCAAGATGAGAAGGCAGCATTATTGATGAACAAACGTTATGTTGCTGTTTTGAAACAATCTGTTGCAACTTATGGGGGCGAAATTCTGAATGATTATGGTGACGGGAGTCTTTGTACTTTTTCAAGTGCTACGCAAGCCGTTAGATGAGCCATGCAAATACAACAGCAATTGCAAAATGAACCCAAAGTTCCTTTACCCATCGGCTTGCATGTTGGAGAAATATTTTTTCAGGACGGTAAAGTTTTTGGCGATGGCGTGAATGTCGCTTCACGAGTGCAATCCTTAGGTGTTGCCAACTCGATTCTTTTATCCTCGGAAATATGTAGCAAGATTAAGAATCAACCGGAATTCAAAAGCGTATCTATTGGAAAATTTGAGTTTAAGAATGTGGATGAAAAGATACATGTTTTTGCGCTTACCAATGAGGGTCTTGTTGTGCCTGTTAAGAGGAATATGAAAGGCAAACTCAGGGAAAAGAAAATCAACCTGAAAAGATTCATGCTTCCTTCTGCCATTATTATACTTGGCATTATTTCATTTTTAATTTACCGTATTTATTATAAATATTCCGGCTTTACAGGAAAGGATAAATCCATAGCCGCATTGCCTTTTGAAACCATTTCTTCAGATTCCGGCTATGAATACATCAATGACGGTTTTACAATTGACATCATCAGTAAGCTCTCCAATCTTTCGGGTCCTGGTTACAAATACCGCATATCAAGGCCCTATTATGAGTTACGCTTATACCCTTGCAGGCAACATCCCTTCTGCAAAGGAAGAATTAAGCAAATGGTTAGAACTTAAATCTTTCAAAGGGCATTATCAGACCGCAATGATATATACCGGCCTAAAAGAGTATGATCTCGCTATATCAGAACTTGACATGGCTTATCATGATAGGGATATTACCATGTATTTTATAAAAGTTGATCCGGTTTTTTCGCCCCTCAGAAGCGAACCCGGGTTTCATGATTTATTAAAGAAAATGAACCTGGAATAATATCATGCTTTTTTTAGTATCGCTTGCATGAATTATTTTTGCAGGCAAATGAATCAATTCATTTTAAAAACGCTTTCACTTTATCAGGTTAAGGTTTTTAGCGAAATCTTCATTTTATCTTACTTTGCAATACCAAAATCCATGAAGCATTTGCATAACCCTACTAAATCTAAATCATGAATACACGTCGCGACTTTTTCCAAAAAATTACGGCTGCCACTATTGCCTATCCCTTTTTTAAGCAGGCCGCCGCTGCAAATAAAACCTTACAGGAAAAGCCTTATGATGGTCCGGTTCTGCGGGTAGCGATTATGGGTCTGGGGAATTATGGCTCCAGGATAGCTGAAGCCATGCAGNNTTGGTTGGCTTAATAAGTGGAACACCATCCAAGGTCGTAGCATGGCAAAAGAGGTACAGTATTCCGGACGCGAACTGCTATAATTATGAGAACTTCGATAACATTAAGAATAATCCTGAAATTGATGCCGTTTATGTGATTACACCGAACGGCCTTCACCATGACGAGGTAATCAGGGTAGCCAAAGCAGGAAAGCACGTTATTTGCGAGAAACCAATGGCGATAAATGCCAAACAGGGAGAAGAGATGATAGATGCCTGTAAAGCCGCAGGCGTAAAATTATTAGTTGGGTACAGGATGCATTTTGAACCGTATACTTTGGAAATTATTCGCATGCGGAAAGCTGGCGACTTCGGGAAAGTCCTGTTTTTCCAGGGATTGAGCGGATTTATAATCGGCGATCCTAATCAATGGCGGTTAAACAAGCAGCTCTCAGGAGGAGGATCCATGATGGATATTGGAATTTATTCGGTTAATGGTTCGCGTTATATGATTGGCGAAAACCCTGTTTGGGTAACTGCCCAGGAAACTAAGAATGACCCTGTAAAATTTAAAGTAGGGGTCGACGAAACTATTCAATTTCAACTGGGTTTCCCAGGTGGTTCAGTCGCTTCCTGCCTGTCAACTTATAGCATGAATAATCTCGATAGGTTTTTTCTTAATGGAATTGACGGTTTTGCAGAATTAAACCCTGCTACAGGCTACGGGCCTATAATGGGACGTACCAATAAAGGAGAATTGAATCTTCCGCATCCAACTCACCAAACCGTCCAGATGGATGCTATGTCTGAAATTATTTTACAGGGTAAACAGCCCGAATTTCCTGTTGATGGCGAGGAAGCGCAAAAAGATTTAAAAATTATAGATGCGATATACGAAGCTGCGGGAACTGGTAAAAAATTAAGTCTTCAATTGTAATTCCTCAATTCAACAATTCAACAAGTAATAAAGATAAATCCTGCATTCATTATTTATTTTCACATGGATCAAATTCGATGCTTCATTTAGATTTCGAACTATTTCCCGTTTTAGAAACCGATCGTTTAATATTAAGGCATCTTAATATTAAGGATGCAAATAATATTTTGAAACTCCGCTCAGATGAAAAGGTGAATGAATTTATTGACAGGGCAAAAACCATTGACCTAGAGGCCGCACTAAAATTCATAGAAAAAATTAAAAAGGGAATTAATGAAAATGAATGGATCTATTGGGCCATTTCACTAAAAGAAACTGAAACTTTAATAGGTACTATATGCTTTTGGAACATAGTTACTGAAAAGGATATGGCCGAAACAGGATATGAGCTTTTTCCGGAATTTCAGGGAAAAGGCCTTATGCAAGAGGCATTCGCAAAGATTATCGATTTCGGGCTTCATAAAATGAATCTGAAAATAATTACAGCCTTTACCCATCCGGATAATGAGCGATCCAAAAGGCTATTGGAAAAAAACAATTTTCAATTGGATAAAGAGAATCGTTTCGCAAGTAAGGAAGATCCAGGTGATCAAAGCGTTTATTATTTGCAACAGTCATTTTAATAACGGACAATTATTTATTCGTACAAGCCCTACCCCACTTTAATCTGTGATTTTCTGAAAATTAAATCAGCATCAATTAATTGATACCTTTTTGGATCCTAACAAACCGTTGTTGTTGTTGTTGTTGAGCTTTATTCTTTCCATGGTAAATAGATCGCAAAAGGAAAAGGTGGTACGAAAAACAATTAATTTCCGCGTTAAAGAAAGCTCCTAATCTGCATTGTGAAGGGAAGCAAAGAATGGTTCGGGGAAATATTATCATTGAAAAAAAAGTACACCAATTACCGTAACATAAGCCTAAACGCTTAACATTTTTTACTGTAATAAACTATCCTGAAAATTCAGGAACACTACCTGCATTTTACTTCATCGAAATTTTGGATCACCAATAAGAAGATGAAACTTTAATGTATGAGTTTTGGCAATTAGAAAAAGAATTGGGAACATANNCATAGAATCAGCATCATAATCTTGGGATTCTTTATTTTTGTCTCTCAGCCCCCTTTTGGCACAGGTTGACACTACCGGTAAAAAGACGGATTCGCTGAATATCCTGATCCTGAAAAATTATAACGAGAAACTTGCAAAAATTGATGGGCAGCGTAAGGAGGATTCTATTACGAAAGCAGATTTAATGACCAAACTAAATTCCTAAAGACTACCGATAATCTGAAAAAGGAAGAACTTCAAAAAAAGCTCCAGGACCTTAACAACAAAGTAGATGAGNNATTCCTTGCGTCATACCGCTATTGGATACGCTGTAAAAGGTTTCTTTAAGGACACTTTATTTTTGATTTACAATAAACTCGGAAGTTTCACTGCGAAGGATCGGGCACAGGCAATCAGTGACAGAATTTATCAATTAGGCAAGGTGTACGGTTTTAAGCCGGATTCATTAAAATTGTCTCCATCAGAAACTACCGTCGACATTGTTTTTGGTGAAGAAATCATTCTGAGTGTTTCAGAAAGTGATGCGTTATGGCAAAATACCACTAAAGAGGAATTGGCCAGGGAATACCAGGGAACCATCGATACAGCAGTAATGAAATATAAAACTGCAACAAGCATCTCTACTTTAGCGAAAGAAATCGGGCTGGCTTTGCTGGTAATAGTTATCGTCAGTACTTTGATAAAATACATCGGAAAATTAATCAATTGGACCGCAATAAAAATTCAGGCAGAGGAAGAAAGGCGGATAAAAGGAATAAAAATAAGAAGCTACACCTTATTCGATGCGAGAAGCCAGGTAA
>PKYU01000483.1 GCA_003132765.1 Chitinophagaceae bacterium
GAAGAAGTGTGCATTGAAACCGTGGAGCAAGGTAAAATGACCAAAGACCTCGCTGTTTGTATTAGTGGAAATAAAGTTACACATGGGGCAGATTATTTGTATACCGAAGAATTCCTGGAAGCGATCAACTCAAATCTGAAAATAAAATTAGCCTCATTTTAGCGGTAAAAGCCATATTTCTGCAGGAATTTCATTTTTCGGAACAAATTTTGATATTTAATAATTTCGAAAAATGAATGCTGCCTTTTTTGCCCTGGAAATTATAAACCACTGAAATTGTTTTTTAAGTCAATTCTGCATTTCCAGGTATTTCAAATAAAACAGGTATTGAGAACATGATTAAGAGATCATTTTTTGAATCTGATGAAGGCATTTAGGATTACGATTCAAAAGGATTAGGCAATAATTATCTTTAAGAATGAAAATTAGAAACATATTATTATGTCCAGAATTCTAGTAGTTGATGATGATATTGATATACTTTCGGTAATGGAAATATTACTGACCATGCGTGGATTTGAAGTTGAAGTTGCCGCAAAAGGAGATCATACTTTTCCAAAAATAGAGTCCTTTAAGCCAGATCTGATCCTCCTGGATGTTCTTATTTCAGGATATGATGGGAGAACCATATGCAAGCAGTTAAAATCCAAAAAGGAAACCCAACATATTCCTGTAATTATGTTTTCAGCCCACCCCGGGGCAGCAGCTTCCATTGCAGAATATGGAGCAGATGATTTTATCTCCAAACCATTTGATATAACTAACCTGATATCGAAAGTAAATCATCAGTTGGAAATCAAAAGAAACGTCGCCTGATTACTCCACTTATTTAAGTAATTTTTTTCAAGATTATTTTCATTTTATTGATCATTTAGTAGAAAACACTAAGGAATAGGCCATTTTATTTGAGTAATTGCTTTTAAATTTGAAGTTATTACGATTCGCTTCTATATATTACGAATAAAAGGCTCCTTAAATCTATTCAACGAAATAAATTTTTTCTTATTTAAAACTTATCAATTATGGCAGTCATTAAAGGAAAAAAAGAATTCTTTAAGAGTATCCCTCAAATAAAATACGAAGGAATCCAGACCGATAATCCTTTAGCTTTTCGCTGGTATGATGAACAAAAAGTGGTTGGCGGAAAAACTATGAAAGAGCTTCTCAAGTTTGCTTGTGCTTACTGGCACTCATTCTGTAATGTAGGTGCAGATCCTTTTGGAGAAGGCACACATATTTTTCCCTGGAGTGAAAAGGCAGATGCAGTTGAAAGAGCAAAAGATAAAATGGATGCCGCTTTTGAATTCATCACTAAAATGAATTTGCCATATTATTGTTTTCACGATGTAGATGTGGTGGATTACACCAATGATGTTGCAGATAATGAAAAGCGTTTGCAGGCAATTACCGATTATGCAAAACAAAAGCAAAAGCAAAGTGGTGTAAAGTTATTATGGGGAACTGCCAATCTTTTTTCAAACAGAAGATATATGAATGGCGCTGCTACTAATCCTGATTTTCATGTGCTGGCTCATGCGGGCGCACAGGTTAAAGCTGCGCTGGACGCAACTATTAAATTGGGCGGCGAGAATTATGTTTTCTGGGGAGGAAGAGAAGGATATATGTCTCTACTAAATACTAACATGAAAAGGGAGCAGGAGCATCTTGCAAAATTTTTACATACTGCAAAAGATTATGCTAGGAAAAATGGTTTCAAAGGCACCTTTTTTATTGAACCAAAACCATGTGAGCCAAGCAAACATCAATACGACTATGATGCAGCTACTGTCATCAGCTTTTTAAGGCAGTATGATTTAATGGAAGATTTTAAGTTAAATATCGAGGTGAACCACGCCACACTCGCAGGCCATACATTTACACATGAATTACAGGTGGCCGCCGATGCAGGTCTGTTGGGAAGCATGGATGCCAACCGCGGCGATTATCAAAATGGCTGGGATACAGACCAGTTTCCTAATAATATAAATGAACTAACGGAAGCAATGCTTGTGATACTCGAAGCCGGTGGCTTCAAGGGCGGCGGTATTAATTTTGATGCGAAGATCCGAAGAAACTCCACTGATCCTGCTGATCTTTTCTATGCGCATATTGGAGGCATGGACTCATTTGCAAGATCATTGATCATTGCTGATAATATTTTGAGCAAATCAGATTACAAAAAATTAAGAAAGGATCGTTATGCCTCTTTTGACACTGGTAAAGGAAAAGAATTTGAAGATGGAAAATTATCATTGGAAGACCTTAGAAATTATGCCATTGAAAAAGGCGAACCTGAAATGATAAGTGGCAAACAGGAATATTATGAAAATATCATCAATCGTTTTATCTGATAATTCCAAACTAACTCAATGTCGTTAGTAAACGCAAGCGCTGGCAATACTTCTGCAAGCTTTCAAAAAGGAAATCCATCCTACATAACGCTGCTCACCCTGGTAGCTACCTTGGGTAGGTTGTTATTTGGTTATGACACAGCAGTTGTAAACGGCGCTGAAAAATCATTGGTGGCCTTCTATATCCAAAATATCACCAACCCGGCTCATTATGATTATGCAGTTTCGATGATAACAGAATATAGATCATTAATGGTCATAGTTCTCTTTGCCATATTCCTTATCATCTCCGGGCAAATCATACGGTTAATTGGTATAAAAAAGGGCGGAATTACCGGCCTGATCATCGTTGCTATTCTTTCGTATTGGGCTGTAGGATTTATTAGCAATCCAGTACCAGTTGACGCTGCGGCGTTACAGAATATTGGTGATGTAATTAAAGGTTTTGTTATTGCCAGCGCATTGATCGGTTGTGTTATCGGTGGCTCTGCTGCAGGTTTTATTTCAAAATCACTCGGAAGAAAAAATGGATTAATGATTGCCGCCATTGCGTTTTTATTGTCAGCAATAGGGGCATGGTGGCCTGAGGTATTTAATATTTTTGGTGTGCAGGATGCGTACTCATTTGTTATCTATCGTATTCTTGGCGGTATTGGAGTCGGCATAGCTTCTATGATCTCTCCCATGTATATTGCTGAAATAGCACCGGCTATTGTGAGAGGGAAACTGGTTTCTTTTAACCAATTCGCCATCATCTTAGGCATGTTGCTCATTTATTTTGTCAACTACTTTATTGCACAGCAGGGAAATGAACAATGGCTCATTACGGAAGGCTGGCGATGGATGTTTTTTTCCGGTGCTATTCCAGCTGGAATTTTCTTCATTCTTCTATTTTTTGTACCTGAAACACCGCGGTATTTGGTTATGAAAGGCCAGGACGAAAAGGCTTTGAAAGTATTGAATAAAATTTCCGGAAGCAGCAATGCTTCAAAAATATTAGAAGAAATAAAATCTACCACTCATGAAAAAAATGTTCCCTGGCTGTCTTATGGTTTCTTTATAATTTTTGTTGGGATCATGCTTTCGGTATTCCAGCAGTTCGTTGGTATAAACGTGGTCTTATATTATGCAGGCAACATCTTCCGTAATATGGGTTCGTCTACTGATTCGTCTTTATTACAAACAATTATAGTCGGAATTGTAAACCTGCTTTTTACTGTGTTGGCTATTTTCACTGTTGATAAATTTGGGCGTAAACCACTAATGATCATTGGTTCCATAGGTATGGCAGTAAGTATGATGGCCTTGGGATTTGCATTTTATTTTAACCAAATGGGTATAGCGGCATTAATTTTCATGTTGACTTACACCGCCGCATTCGCTATGAGTTGGGGACCTGTATGCTGGGTATTATTGGCTGAAATATTTCCTAATAGCATACGCAGTGCATTGTCAATAGCTGTGGCCGCACAATGGATTGCCAATTGGGTTGTATCTCTCTCCTTCCCGGTTATGAACGATAACGTATGGCTTACTGCAAAATTCCATCATGGGTTTTCCTACTGGATTTATGCTATAATGGGAATTTTATCTGCAATCTTTATGTGGAAATTGGTGCCTGAAACAAAAGGCAAAACACTGGAGGAAATTGAGCATTTGTGGAAGAAAAAACCGAAACAAACAGTGGAAGATGCTTTATTGAATAATACTGAATTCTAATAGATATATTTTTTTACGATCTTAAGTTCACGCCTGATGAAAAAATCAATTTTTCTGTTTATATCGTTTTTTGTTCTTTGTAACAATTATGGTTATACCCAAAGTCCGGCTTATTTAAATCCATCCTTATCCATACCTGAAAGAGTTAATGACCTTGTTTCAAGATTAACGCTGGAAGAAAAAGTAAGCCAGATGCTAAACTCAACTCCGGCAATTGAGCGCCTCGGCATTCCTCCATACGATTGGTGGAATGAATGTTTGCATGGAGTTGCAAGAACTTCCTATCATACTACATCTTACCCGCAGGCAATAGGCATGGCTGCCACTTTTGATGTAAACGCGATGAAAACAATGGGTGATTATACCTCAGACGAAGGACGGGCTATCCACAATGAAAGCCTTCGTAAAAAAGATTATAGCCGGTATACAGGTTTAACTTACTGGACACCGAATATCAATCTTTTTCGTGATCCGAGATGGGGCCGCGGACAAGAAACTTACGGTGAGGATCCTTTTCTTACAGCCAGCATTGCAAAAGCATTTGTAGCAGGCTTACAGGGAAATGACCCGAAATATTTAAAAGCCGCCGCATGCGCCAAGCATTATGCCATTCATAGTGGCCCCGAATCTACAAGACACACTTTTGATGTAACCGTTAGTAACCATGATCTGTGGGATACTTATCTTCCTGCTTTCAAAGCTTTAGTGGTAAATGCAAAAGTTGCCGGCGTCATGTGTGCCTACAATGCCTATGCAGGCCAGCCTTGTTGTGGCAGTGATAAAATAATGGTCGATATCCTGCGCAATCAATGGCATTTTACCGGTTATGTTACATCAGATTGTGGAGCTATTGATGACTTTTACCTAACACATAAGATGTTTCCTGATGCAGAAAGTTCTGCTACAGATGCCGTTTTGCATGGAACCGATGTGGAATGTGGAAATCAAACTTATAAAACATTAATACAAGCTGTAAAAGATGGCAAACTAACGGAGAAGGATATTGACGTTTCTTTAAAAAGATTATTTACAATTCGTTTCAGGCTCGGATTGTTTGATCCCATAAATATGGTCAAGTATGCCCAAATACCAATTACAGATTTGGAAAGCCAGCCCCATAAAGATCATGCATTAAAAATGGCAAGAGAATCGATCATTTTGCTTCGTAATGCTAATAACGTGCTGCCATTAAAAAAGAATATTATACACATTGCAGTACTTGGTCCTAATGCTGATAATGCCGAAACACAATTAGGAAACTATAACGGACAGCCTTCAGTGGTTACCACAGTTTTGCAGGGGATAAAAAATAAAATGAAGAATGCTGATATATTCTATTCAAGGGCCACAGATTATATATCGACTTATCCACAGGATTTTTCGAAGCTCCTAGACAGCATTAAAAACGCTGATGTAATTATTTATGTCGGTGGCATTTCACCAAGACTGGAAGGCGAAGAAATGAGAGTAACCACGCCGGGATTCAGCGGCGGTGACCGCACCTCAATTGCTTTACCAACCGTTCAAACAGAGTTTATGAAAGCTTTAAAAGCAACCGGGAAACTAATTGTTTTTGTAATGATGACCGGAAGCGCCATTTCGATTCCCTGGGAGGAAGAAAACATTCCAGGCATTGTCAATGCATGGTACGGTGNNTGTAGCAGACGTTTTGTTTGGCGATTATAATCCAGCAGGACGTTTACCGGTAACATTTTATAAGAGCGATTCTGATTTACCCCCTTTTGATGACTACTCCATGCAGAACAGAACTTATCGTTATTTTAAAGGAATTCCTTTATATCCTTTTGGTTTTGGATTGAGCTATACAAAATTTACTTACAGTAACTTGAAATTATCTAAAACAAAAATTATTAGGAATGAAACTGTTGAAGTAGAAGTAACGGTAAGCAATAGTGGTAAAGTAGCAAGCGATGAGGTAGTACAATTGTATATTACTCATTTAAAAAAAGGGCCTGATGTCCCGCTTTATGCACTAAAGGGATTTAAACGCATTAATCTTGCTCCCGGCTCTTCTCAAAAAGTAAGCTTCCATGTTACACCGGATTTGTTGAAATCAGTAGATGAAAATGGAGAAAGCGTTTTAGGTTCCGGTGATATAAAAATCAGTATTGCCGGTTCATCACCTTCCGTACGAAGTGTAGAACTTGGCGCTTCAAGACCTGCTTCGGCCATTTTAACTCTGAAATAAATAATTCGATTTTTAACCAATTTAAAAACACATTATGCTTCTCTTAGGAATTGATATTGGCACTTCATTTATTAAAGTTTCTGCTGTGGGTGCTGNNATTGCTGCTGCTCAATTTCCGGAAACTGAAAATGCTATCACTTCTTTACAGCCAGGCTGGGCAGAACAATCTCCTGAGATGTGGTGGGAACAAACAGTGCAAGCTATACGGAAACTAAATAATTCAAAGAAGTTTGACCCGAAAGATATTGCTGCTATTGGAATTTCATATCAAATGCACGGACTGGTTGTGGTAGATAAAAACCAACATGTTTTAAGAGATAGCATTATCTGGTGTGACAGCAGGGCAGTTGAAATTGGACAAAATGCTTATAATACAATTGGTGAAAATATTTGTTCTTCCTCCCTTTTGAATTCTCCGGGAAATTTTACCGCATCAAAATTGGGCTGGGTAAAAAATAATGAACCGGAAATTTATCAAAAGATTGATAAAATAATGTTGCCCGGTGATTATATTGCGATGAAATTAACCGGAGAAATAAACACCTCAGCATCGGCATTATCAGAAGGAATTTTATTTGATTTTAAAAAGAACAGTATTTCTTCAGACGTGATGAAATACTTTGGGTTTGATAATACTTTAATACCGGTGGTTCAACCTGTTTTCTCAGATCATGGTAAATTATTACCAGAAGTGGCTACACTACTTTCTTTAAATAAAAATACTATTGTAACCTATAAAGCAGGCGACCAACCCAACAATGCCTTATCATTAAATGTACTCAGGCCAGGTGAAGTGGCTGCTACAGCAGGCACTTCCGGAGTGATCTATGCAGTTACCGATCAATTATTTAGTGATACATATTCAAGAGTGAATGCCTTTGCACATGTGAACCATACCGAAAAGGATAGACGTTTAGGAGCTTTGCTTTGTATAAACGGAACGGGTATTATGAATAGCTGGGTAAAGAAAATGTGTGGCGACAGGTTGACCTATAAAGAAATGGATGCGATGAGTGCTTCTATTTCACCCGGTAGTGATGGTTTATTTGTACTTCCTTTTGGAAACGGGGCCGAGCGAATGTTGCAGAATAAAATAATGGGGGCCAACATTGAAAATATCGATTTGAATAAACATGCAAAAGCACATATTTTCAGGGCTGTGCAGGAAGGAATTGCCTTTGCATTCCGGTATGGCCTGGATATTATGAGAGAAAATAATTTACATCCTTCTGTCATACGTGCAGGAAAATCAAATTTATTTTTAAGTGATGTTTTTGTTCAATCCTTTGTAAATGCAACTGAGGTTACAGTTGAATTGTATAGTAATGATGGAAGCGTAGGAGCTGCATTGGGTGCAGGTATTGGAGCCGGCATCTATAAAACTTTTGATGAGGCTTTCAGCCAATTTAAACCGCAGAAAAAAGTGGAACCAACCAATACAAGTTTATACGACGAACTGTATCTTACCTGGAAAAAGCTATTGGAAATGCACCTGATGAAATAAATTA
>PKYU01000066.1:0-889 GCA_003132765.1 Chitinophagaceae bacterium
AATATCCAGCACGGTGGCAGGTGATATTTTTTGAGTGGCTGGATCTTCCGTTATAAATGGCCTGATAAAAGAGTTTCCCGATTGCCGAAAAATATCCAGTACATCTCTGATTATCTTCTCTGTATAGGATGGATCATTGATAATTCCCGCTATTTCACCTAAAGTCATGCGATTGCGCACCGCCCGGCTGTTATCAATCCTGGTAAGGCAGCTGAACGTAAGCGCTATAATTCTTTTTCCACCTTGCTGTGTAATAGGAGCGTCTTTATGCCTGGTATTATAGTATTCCCATGCATTTTCGTATAATATGATGGCATGAATTTCAATAATTCTTCCAAGGCCAGTTTCCTGGTAATAGTTCTGGCGGATTTGCGGTAGTTCATTAAACCATTTATCAAATTCTGGTTGCTCATCATCCGGTAATTCCGCAGGTGGCATGCCTCCTACTTTGGCATAGTGGATCAGGTCCATTTCCTCGTTGCCATGATCTGCCGCCAGCCAAATCTGGCTGAGTGCATGTTGCAAAATGGGCAACTGGTCCACACCTTCAGCAATATCATATACCAGCCGCTCAATGAGCCGCTGAGAAATACGATTGCCGCTTAATATGGCCGGTTCTTCAATCACCTGTTTTAAATCCCTCCTTTTAAGCCTCGGCACAAAAAACTGGGAAAAACCTATATACTCCGGCAATCCGCGGAAAGCAGAACATTGTCCTATATAATCTGATCGCATAGTACAGACTACATATACCGGTATATTTCTTTTAATTGCTATTCGGGCTGTTTCGAGAACCAGGTTTACAACTATTTGGGAATCCTGCGAAGGCACTTCATCATAAAAATTTTCCGGGTTGGTAAAAAATTCTTCAAACTGGTCAACAATTAGC
>PKYU01000066.1:896-4273 GCA_003132765.1 Chitinophagaceae bacterium
AAACCGCGCCTCAGCTCTGTTTCAATGGTGGCGGATTTGCTTTCAAAGGCTTTTGCAAGCGCCTCCGCCATATTATGCACCGGGTTTCTTTCCGGCCTGAAATCCGCTACTACCCAATTGGTATATTTCGCCNNCCTCTCCCGAAGCGCCGGTGACCATCAGGAACTTGTTTTGCTCCAAAAGAGCAGAGATTTGGTCAACCTGCAGATCCCGGCCCTTAAAATACAAGCTTTCCTCTTCCGTAAAGGAACGGAGGCCGGTGTATGGGCATATATTTTGATGGTCAGTCATTCATTAATTTTCGTTTATAAATGGGAGGTATCTCTTGTAAGCAAAAAATTCATTCGCGTTAAACTTCTTCCATTGGTCCATTTGGGATTTGGTTAAATTAAATCCTTCAATAATATTATATAAGAACCGTGCCTTATCCCCTGTGGAAACCAGTGAGGGCAGCTGTTGTTCTGCTTCGTATAAACTTCCTTTAAAGGCATAGGCCTTACTGAAAAAAAGGATGGCCTGAGCTTTGTCAGTAGAGTTCTTTATAGTTTGATAGGCTTCGTCTCTGTACTTTACCGGATTGATATACATCATCGCCATCGCCACCTGGCAACGGTTTGGTTGAAAAAGGGCGGGATTTTCCAGGCGGTTCATTTCAGCCCTGGATGAATCGAGTAACCTCAAAGCAATTTCCGGCGATAGCTGATGCAGTGAAACCAGCTGGCTAGCATACCCGTAAAGTGAAGATCTGTTTACCTCTTTCTTAAATACATTTAATAATTTGTAGGCCAGATCAAACCGGTTATTAAGCGAAATATTGGCAATAGCCCTGCCCACCATTTCCAGAGAATACGCATTTACAAAATCGAAATTCTTGTACTGGAATGCATTGAGCAGTTTATCTGTTTGAATTTGCTCCAGGTATTTAATGCCTGAAGCGGGCTCTTTTTTATTGAATGCATCATCAGCCAGGTGCAGGTAAAGGATATTCAGGTCGGCATATTGATCGGCTTTCCGGGCCTCCAGTCTGGCAGTCAACTGCACCAATGTACTGTTCGGGATAGGATCACACATAAAGAAATTCGTAAAGGACATGTAAATCTGGTAATCCAGTTGCCAGGATTCAAAATATTTGAATTCATCATTGGCATCATATATGGTGTCAAATAAGTCATTATGCAGCAAATACTGTAAAAATGCAGGAGAATTATAAAACTGCAAAATAGAGCGTGGTTCAAAGGGATGGAAGGGAACCCGATAATCAGGGTAAAGGAAAAGAAATTTACGTGGAACGGCTATTTGATCCGATCCTGAAGATCCTACTAGAGAAATAGTTTGATTCAAATATTCTTTTGGCACCCGCTCATAATCAGCAATGGCCTCTTTAAATAACTGATCGGTTGCTACCTTAAACTTTCCCCGTATCTCATTCCGATAAGCAAATAAAATACCTTCATTTTTGAGATACACTGCCAGGTTAAAATTCCGCTCATTGAGATCATTTATCTTCATGGCTTCTTCCTTTAGCTTTGAAAAGAAGAAAGACAGCAAACTATCATCAGAGAATTCCACATTAAGATTGATGGTGGACCTTCCTTGACCACCGGCATAAAAATTTGTGCTGGCCCTTACAGAAATTTGCATCATAGCCCGCGAAACCAGCCGGTTATAAAATTCTTCAGGGCTGATCTTTTTTCTGCTGCAATACCCTTTCACAAATTCATCTAAGGAGCCAGTAGTTCCATAGATATAAAAAACAGGAGCTATGTTGGCGGCATTTTCAGCATGGTTTGTATAATCATTTTGATAAAAGTTTTCCTGGTAGGCCAACAGCGAATCTGTGCATTGCAAAACTTTTGCAGACTGTCCTGAAGCTGCATATAAATATGCCAGGTCCTGGTAAAGGCCATTAAAAGGAATACCGTAATTAAGAAACCCCCTCAGCAATTTCNNCTTTTCCTTTGCATAATTTTTTTCAACCCATTCAGTTCTAGAATGATTTTCAAAAGGAGAAAGAATGATCAGTGCATGATTGATTTGATCCTGGCTGAATGCAGTATGATTGATACCGTTGTCAATAGCCAGGCTCAAACTTTGGATATCATCAAAATCTGCTGGTTGTTTTTCAATAACCTGCATGGCCCATTTAGTAGCCCGTTTTGCGTTGTGAGTAACAAGCGTTTTCACTGAATCATCAGGGCTGAAATAATAGGCAAATCCAACGGTTACCTCATAATCATGAATAAGCTTCAACCCTTCTGAAAGCCCATTGCCGCTGGCTGGAATAGAAAGATGCTCCATTAAACTATCGGCAAGGGACAAACTCTCCATAATTTCCTTCCTCGGTTCATTGCGTCCCTGAGTTACCAATTGTGTGGCAATAGCAGTAGCTATTCTTATTTTTTGAAAAGGGTCCTTCACTGCATCTGTGGCTTCNNGCGGAACAGCGTACATAAGGCTCAGTTTAGGCTTGTTGGCAATTTGGAAGGATTGTTCTTTTATAGATTTAAGTACATAGTTATTTTGTCTGAGCATATAATCCCGGATAGCAAACGAACTTAAGATAATTATCGCGATAAGGGCAAGGGCAATAGCTATACGTTTAGCTCCGTAGCGAATAAAGGTTCGTGTTACTACATGCCTGCGTGCACTTTGCGCCAGGAATTCCTGCATATTTCCTAAAACCTGTTTTGCTTTGGATATCTTCTTATCCTGCTCCATCTCTTCAGGCAGGTAGCGTGCAATCCAGTAAGCATTGGGCTTTAAGGTATTAAACCAATTTTCAAAATAGGTTAAAGGCCCAATAGACAATAAGAAAGCTTTTGACTTGCCACTGCCTACCCATCGGTTCAATTGTTGTTCAAAGTCGAGCGAAATNNTGCCGGGTTCCCTAAAAATATTGAGTACCTGGCACACTTCATGGGTTCCATAATTCGGGTTGCCAAAGATGTCCGTAATTTCTTTAAGTGTCATCCTGTTCCGCACGGCGCGGCTTTGGTCAATTTTCGTCAGGCAGATAAAGGCATTCTTAATGATCGCTTTGGCATCTTCTTCCGGAATAACATTTCCTGTTTTGTTTCTAAAATACGTTGAAGCCTGTTCGTAAAGTTTGTTGGTATGCGTATCCAGTACATTCTGCAAATTGGGCTTGCGATAAAAGGCCATTATTGTTGGTGGTAATTCTTCAAACCATTTATTAAATCGATCCACCTGCTCTTCAGGCAATTCTTTCACCGGCATTCCGCCCACCATGGCATAATGAATCAAATCCATTTCTTCGTTGCCACTATTTGCGGCATGCCACACCTGGTTGAGCGCATGCTGAAGTATGGGCAACTGATCCACGCCTTCCGTTATATCGTGTATCAATCTTTCCGTAA
>PKYU01000055.1 GCA_003132765.1 Chitinophagaceae bacterium
TTTATAATACCCGAGAAATAATCCATTTTTGCCCTGTCATGTATTACCTTTTCATTTTTCAATGCATCAACGGCTAATGAAATAGTAGCAAGAGGAGTCTTGAATTCATGTGTCATATTATTAATGAAATCAGATTTTATTTCACTTAATTTTTTTTGATTCAGGAGCGCTCTGATTGTAATAAAGAAAGCTGCAAAAATGATAAACGTGAATACAATGGCACCCAGTACTAACCAGTACATTTGTTTCCAAATTATATTCTTAACATGAGGAACGACAATTATTAGCAACTCTTCTGGTGAAAGACCTTCTGTAAGGCTCCCGCCAGGTGAAATTATGGGAGCAACAAATGAATAATTATGGATGGTATCCAGGGATGATTCAAAATATTTTTTTGATTGCAAATCATCTCCAATCATGGAAGTAGAACTGATCGCAAATTCAAAATCAACACTTTTAATATAGTTTTTCTCAAAGGCTTTCTTAATTTTTGCCCTGATCTCCTCCCTGGAAAACCTATGCANNGATTTCTGCATTTTTACGGTTATCAAATGAAGATAAATTGCCCTTTTCATCAGCCAGGTCTGAGGCTGCTGATGCAGTGACTTTTATCATACTATTTTCAAATTGTTGTTCCTTATCCTGCAGGGCCTGCTTAATCCATAATATCTGAAAGAAAATAATTCCAAGCAATGAAACAAAAATCAGTATGGTAATAATGGGGAAAATTCTTTTCATGCATGGCAAATTTAATCTTAGCTTTTACTAAAAACCAATACGAGCACATATCCCGTAAATTTTAACGAACCCTTATCTTTTGCTATAGAATAAAAATTTCGCGAATAGGACCAATTATCAGCAAATAAATATAATTTAGAATCATGATTTCACCATCCAGAGGTACTTTATTAATCGCAAACCCGTTCTTAAAAGATCCCAATTTCAGCAGGACGGTCATTTTTCTTTGCGAACATAACGAAGATGGAAGTTTTGGATTTGTTTTAAACAAAAAGTACACCCAGTCGCTTGAAGAATTGGTACCGGAAATAGGATCGGGCTCCTTTCCTGTATTCCAGGGCGGACCTGTGCAAAAAGATGCATTACATTTTTTACATCAATACCCCCAATTAATAAGCGGTGGAGAAGAAGTGCTCACTGATATTTTTTGGGGAGGTAATTTTGAAAGCCTTCTGATAAATTTAAAAAATAATGACATTACCAACAACCGGATCAGGTTTTTTATCGGTTACAGCGGCTGGAGCGAAGGGTNNATCTAGGCGGCAATTATGAAATGATGATAAATTTTCCTATTGATCCTCAATTAAATTGACTTATCATTGATTAACGATTTTTTTAAAAAATATGATATGAAAAGATTAACCCTGGCTTTTGGTATTTTAAGTATCGCTGTTTTCCTATAGCTTACAGAATGGGACAAGGGAAGAAAAAGACGAAACCTTCCTCAAAATAATGAATACTGCTTTTTGAATTTGTAATTAACGCTTATTTTAAGAAGTCTAATATTTTTAATACCATCTTTTGTTATATAAAATCTTGTTTTATCCTGCTAGGCTGGTCTTTCATTTTTATTGCAGGAAACTAATTGTCAATAAGAAAGACATGCTGAAAAAAGCAGGTCCTTTGCTCATTGCAGCAAATCATCCCAACTCATTCCTGGATGCAATAATTGTTGCTACTATTATTAAAAAGCCTGTCTATTCTTTAGCCCGAGGCGATGCTTTTAAAGGAAAATTAATTTCGAAAATTCTATCTTCTTGTAATATGCTCCCGGTTTACAGAATAAGTGAAGGCGCTGAAAATCTTGGTAATAACTATTCCACCTTTGAGTCCTGCAATACTATTTTTAAGAAAAATGGAATTGTACTAATATTTAGTGAGGGCAGATGTATCAATGAATGGCACCTCAGGCCTCTCAAAAAAGGTACCGCAAGGCTTGCCCTGGCTGCCTGGCAGGAAAACTACCCACTGGAAGTGTTGCCTCTTGGAATAAATTATAGCAGTTTCAGATTATTTGGTAAAAACCTCGTTTTAAATTTTGGAAAACTTATTACTAAAGAAGATTTAAGCGCGGATTTTTCTTCTGGAAAGGCAGTAAATAAATTTAATGAGAATTTACAATCTCAATTAAAGGATCTTGTTTTTGAAATTGACAACAGCGATAAAGAGAATCTGAAAAAACACTTTTACATTGATCAACCTTTTATAAAGAAAATCGGGTTGTTTATCCCCGCTGTTTTGGGATATTTAATTCATTTTCCCCTTTATTATACCATTCATTTTTTAATAAAAAATATTGCCAACGATCACTATGACTCTATTATGATTGGATCGCTTTTTTTTATATACCCCTTTTTTTTATTAGCGATTTCATTTGTCGTTTTTTTTATTACACACAATTACTTCTCATTTTTTCTATTGCTGGTCATTCCTTTAACTGCCTTATCATTGTTGCATTTCAAAAAACAGATTCCGTTATAATCTGTTTATATTGAACCAGGCAATTTGATAATAATCCTATCAATTATAAATTCAATTTGAACCATGGGTGAAGCCCTAAAATGAAAAAACCCTGTATTAGATTCAGGGCTTGAAAAATTTAACTAATTGTTTATCAGATCTCATGGGCGCCTTCAACCAGAACAGTTGCTCTATTTTTCAAGACTTCAACAAAACCACTCTGAACCGAGTAACGGACGCTTGAATTTTTATCTTTTAATATTTTTAACCTGCCTGCTTTTAATGCACTTACCATCGGTGCATGCTTTTCAAGCACTTCAAACATGCCATCAATTCCGGGAAGCNNGGATTTCAAGTATCATGTATTAACATTTTAATAGAGGGTAGCAAGTATTAATAGCCTTTAAATATTGAAATATTTCTTTTATTAAACTTGAATCCTACTACTTCCTTCCAGCTCCCTACTCTAAGCACTCGCAGCTTCAATCATTTTTTTGCCTTTTGGTATTGCATCTTCCAGGTTTCCTACAAGGTTAAAGGCTGCTTCAGGATATTCATCTACTTCTCCATCCATAATCGCGTTAAAACCCCGAATAGTATCTTCAATAGAAACCAAAACTCCTTTTAAGCCGGTAAACTGCTCAGCAACATGGAATGGCTGAGAAAGGAAGCGCTGTACTCTTCGTGCACGGCTTACAGTAAGTTTATCTTCATCACTTAATTCATCCAAACCCAGGATAGCGATGGNNTACAATTACCGGAGTCAGAATTCTTGAAGTGGAATCCAGTGGATCTACGGCCGGATAAATACCCAGATCCGCAATCTTCCTGCTCAATACTGTTGTAGCATCGAGGTGCGCAAATGTTGTTGCCGGCGCAGGATCTGTCAGATCATCTGCCGGCACATAAACAGCCTGAACTGATGTGATGGAACCATTACGGGTAGAAGTAATCCTTTCCTGCATTAATCCNNAAGCAGAAACTTCGGAACCGGCTTGCGTAAAGCGGAATATATTATCAACAAAAAATAAAATATCCTTCCCTCTTCCGGTACCATCACCATCCCTGAAATATTCAGCAACTGTCAATCCGCTCAAGGCGACTCTTGCTCTTGCTCCTGGAGGTTCATTCATTTGACCGAATACAAAGGTGGCTTTGGATTCTTTCAACTCTTCCATATTCACTGAATCCAAATCCCAACCGCCTTCTTCCATACTATGGNNTACCCGCCTCAATCATTTCCCGCATCAGGTCGTTGCCTTCACGGGTTCTTTCGCCCACGCCGGCAAATACTGATAAACCACTATATGCTTTAGCAATATTATTAATCAATTCCTGGATCAACACCGTTTTTCCAACGCCGGCACCGCCAAATAAGCCAATTTTTCCCCCCTTTGCGTAAGGTTCAATGAGATCAATTACTTTAATGCCCGTGTATAATATTTCAGAAGTTGTACTTAAATTTTCAAATAATGGAGGCTTATTATGAATTGGGCGGCCATTCGTTTTATCTACCTGCGGCAAGCCATCAATTGCATCGCCGGTAACGTTAAATAACCGGCCGTTAATTTTCTCACCTATTGGCATCAGAATGGGCGAACCAAGGTCGACAACTTCTATTCCCCTTCTTAAACCTTCAGTTCCATCCATTGCAATACAACGTACGCTGTCTTCCCCCAAATGTTGTTGTACTTCCAATATCAGTTTATGACCATTTTGCCTGGTAATTTCAAGCGCATGATAAATTTCCGGAAGTTTACTATCACTTCCGAATTGGACATCCACGACCGCCCCGATTATCTGTTTTATCTTTCCAACATTTGCCATAAACAATTATTAATTAGGTCTTTTTTAAATTGGCGGCAAAGGTAAGGAGATAAGGCCAAAAAGCAAGTTATTTCCCAACAATATTTGATGTAATACTATCTTTACCCGAAGTAGGATAATATTACTTTTATAAAATAAAAACGTATAATCCAAAATTCTTTATAATTCGTTTTGATTTTCCATTTTGTAAAGAAAAATTAATAAAGAGCATAAATTAAACATTGTAATTTCGCAGGCTAACCAACCAATTTTGAAATGAAATATTTTGTCATTTTTTTGAGTTTGTTTCTATTGAACAAAAATATCCGGGCACAAAAACCTTATCCAAAATC
>PKYU01000539.1 GCA_003132765.1 Chitinophagaceae bacterium
TACTATTATACTCTTTATCTTAATTTTACTGCTTCCTTATAATAAGCTGGCAATAGTTATGAAACTTACCTGCATGAGTTTGTTGTTGTATTTGGTAGTACCTTTTCTCAGGGCTCAGAATCCTTCATTAATACTTAAAAATACCTTCATACCAACCTNNAGGAATTCCTTTTAATGGTTACGGGTTTAATAGGAGCGATCATTTCGCCTTATTTATTTTTCTGGCAAACATCATCAGAAGTTGAAAACCTTTCCCTGAAAGATTCGGGAAAAAAAAGAACGACTAAACTTATTTTCGTTACCATGCGAAAAGATATCCTGTCAGGAGCTTTCTTCGCAGTTCTTATCATGTACTTTATCATCCTGGCTACAGGTACCATCCTGCATGGTCATACCAATAGTATTGAAACTATCAGCGATGCAGCCCTTGCTTTAAAACCTTTGGCCGGAAACCTTTCATACATATTGTTTTCGGTAGGAATCATCGGAACGGGATTTTTAATCATACCAATTTTGAGCTCTTCCATCTCCTATATTCTTACAGAAGCATTTAACCGCAAATCGGGGCCAAGCATGCTTCCGAGCGAGGCAAAATTGTTTTACATTATAATTGCTGTAGCTATGGGACTGGGGCTGGCTATGCATTGGCTCCACATCAGGCCCGTGAAGGCGCTCCTTGCAACAACCCTGCTTTATGGAATTACTGCGCCTTTCTTAATAGGTATCATTTTACATGTCGCCAACAATAAAAAGATCATGGGGCAATTCTGTAACAGTNNGCTTATAATATTAGTTTTTTTTGTAGGAGGGAGATAAAAAATTTATGATTTTACTTGCGCAGACTTACCCTGATACAAGAGAAAATTCGGGACAACATACCAACGAATAGTTAATAACATAAAAATCAAATCAATCTGTATGAAAATCTTTATTTACCTGGTATTACCCTGCATGCTTCTTGTGGCCTGTGGTGGAAATGACCATAAGGATATGGCGCAAAAAACAGCCCTTCCTCTAATGGGAACATGGAAACTCATTTCCGGGACACTGATAGAAAAGGGAGATACTACCGTAACAGATTATACGAAGGTTATATCTTTTATAAAAATAATTAATGATACCCATTTCGCTTTCCTTAGCCATGATGTACATCTTGGCAAAAATGCTGATTCAGCTTTTAGCGCAGGCGGGGGACCATACACGCTAAAGGATAGTTTATATACAGAGCACCTGGAATATTGCAATGACCGGCAATGGGAGGACAACGATTTTAATTTCACCATTACCATAACCAATGATACCCTCACTCAAACAGGTATTGAGAAGGTTGCCAATACAGGCATCAACAGGCTCAATATTGAAAAGTATTCAAGGATTAGAAACTGAATAGAAAAAAAGATAATACCTGGCAAGGAATTTTCTTTTTTTATCATTGTTCAAATTCCTGGCGACGTTATTCGCATCAATTTAGGTGCAGGAAATAATCTAAGACAGACAATGAAATGTATCTTTAGGCAGGCAATAAATACTAAATATTTCATATGGACTATATCTATTTTAAATTAATCCACGTTCTTGCAGTAATGATATATTTAGGAAATATTATTGCCGGACTTTTCTGGTTGCGAATTGCTAAAAAAATAAAAGATTTAAAAATCATCACCTTTACCGTTAAGAGTATCAGGGATGCAGACAGGTACTTTGCTATTCCCGGAGTGATCGTTATTACGGCTGGCGGATTTTTGGCTGCTATTTTTGATCATTATCCAATTCTGCACTCAGGATGGATCTTTTGGTCTATCATTATGTTTTCCATTTCGGGACTTGCTTTCGCATTCAGAGTTGCTCCTTTACAAAAAAAAAGTACTATCTCATTTTGAATAAGGAAACCTCAACTAATTTTGATTGGAATGTTTTTAATAAGGTATATTTTGAATGGGATCTTTGGGTGCTTATTGCATTTTTAACCGCCTTATCTGCTTTTGTAATAATGACAATTAAAATTCCAAAATAAATATACCTGCTTTTAATAGGCTGATTGGGTAAATGCTGAAATATTACAAACAATTTGGGTTTATAATTATGAAAAAACTTAATTTATCTTATTATTTGTCATTATTCGTCTTTCTAAGTCTTATCAGTTGTACTAAAGATAAATTAACACCTGATGGCAAACCAATTTCCGATGGACCAAATAATATCGTTAGAGTTGATGTAAATGCAAGTTCATATTATGATCTATCTATTGCTGAAACGAATAATAATACTAATAATATTCAATTCCAATACATAAAAGATAGTTTAACTCATCCATTTGAATATGCATTCAAAGGAATTATTGGCGAGGAACTTTTTATTGAAGTCTGGTCAGCTGGGGGAACTACTTCGAGTTGTGATATATATTTTAAAGGATTAAAAGTGCCACTTTCCCAACAAGCAATTGACTCATTCCAGGGCGGACCTCCTTCGCATATTAATGTTACTTATAAAATTGGGGACTAATAAGAGATGGCTTTTCCAAAGTAGCCAAGGCATTACCTTCTTTATTGAATTTTAAAGTATTCGTGGCGCAAGGTATTTTCTTGAAGGCAAAATAAGAGAATGAGACCTCAATTTTTTATCCGTTTATCCAGATGATTTTTCAGCAAAGTTATTTGGGCCAACATCAATATTGCTGATAGAACAATTACGTTTATGGTTATCCGGGAAAATTCAAATAAATCCAAGTCACTGAAGCTATTCATAAAATGTTTCACATCAGGGCCAAAAGACCAGACATGATCACCACTTTGTGCACCATCATTTAAAAGGAGGTAAACTATCGCAGCAGTAAAGCCTGTGAAAATGATCATCCAGCCTGTTTTGGAAATTAGGGGTTTATATTTAGTGACATTACTCTTTTCCATCGCCAAAATGCCGGTCATAACCTTCGAAGTAAAATCATTAGAAGGCGATTCCAATGGTGTTTCCTTCATTACCCTGGCAATAAATTGTTCCATATTTTTATCGTTGTTCTCTTTCATAAGTTTCCAATATTTCTGGTTCTAAATGCACTTTCAGAAGTGATGCCAGCTTTTTTCTGCTTCGGTACAATCTTATTTTAACATTATTCGAAGTGATACCGATAATTTTTGCAATTTCCTCCAGAGATTGCTCTTCAAAATAATATAAGGTTAATAAAAAACCATCTTCGCCCTCCAACTCCTGCATACAATCCTGAATCAGTTGTTTGCGCTCCTTCTCTTCAATTAAATCCAAACCATTAATTAAAGGTGTAGTCTCCTGTTCGTCAATCTCACCTATGTTGGCAACGCCTTGTAATCTTTTGTTTTTCTTTATCCTGTCGAGACAGGTATTAAATGCTACCTTATAAATCCAGGTTGAAAATTTGGATTCTCCTTTATACCTATCTAATGATTTATACACTTTCAAAAAGGAATCCTGCGATACTTCCTCAGCTTCCTGCCTGTCTTTCAGCATTTTCAATGATAGCGTAAATACCATATCCTTATAACGGTCAACCAATGCCGCAAATGCATTTTTATCTCCCTCCTTGACAAGGCTGATATAACGCTGATCGTTTACATTATCCATATTATCAATAATGAGACGACGATTTTCCGTTGCTGGTTACAGGTACCCAGGAATTTTCCCGGCAATTCTGTAACCAGGATCAAAAATGTGTCGTCATACCTGATAAACAACATAAAATTATTTAATTAAAAACAAATCATTATGGGACCAGAAATATTAATNNCCGATTAGCGTTTTCCTAACAATCTTTGGCATTTTTTACTTATTTCTATCAACACGGAACAAGGAGCGTCTTGCCTTGATTGAAAAAGGAGCTGATGCCAGCATTTTCATGAAAGGAAGGCAAAATGGAATACCTTCCGGCAGGATCATTATTTTAAATTTAGCTTTATTGCTTATAGGTATTGGTGTTGGGGTTTTTATCGCCCTTTTACTTTCCACCTACACTTCCCTAAACCATGATGCCATTTACCCCGCAACCATATTTACTATGGCAGGCATTGGATTGTTTGTCGGCTTTTATATGACGAGGAACCTGGAAAAAGCACAGAATTAATTGGGAAAATTTATTTGTTTTCAGGCAACAATTCTTGGACCGAACCGAAACAAATGAACATTTTATTTTGATTAATCTGCTTACACTATATTCGAAATTAATCATTGATGTTAATAAATCTTTCTCATATAATATGTAAAAAATTCTCTATAGCCAGGATAAATATTAATTTATTATGTAAATGTATCCAATGAGATTCAATGTATTCAGGGTATGGTTATCCGTTATAATTTTTCTGTCCTTGGCTTATGTCTGCAACGCACAGCAGAATTCATCAAATAAAACGCCAGAATCAAAACCCGATTCTGTACAAGTCATGGCTCTTGGTAAAGTAATATTTGCCAATACCTGCAAGGCATGTCATGGAAACCCGGCTTTCCCCAAAGCCCCTTCTCTGGAGGCAATGTTAAATATGCAACCCCGCGCTATCTTCAATATGTTGGATAATGGTAAAATGAAGGAGCAGGCAAAAACCCTCAGTAAAGAACAACGGAAAGCAGTGGCACAATATATCAGCCAAAAATTACTGAGGTTAACTGTGATGCCTCTAGAAGCCTATACAAAATTTACTTTTAGTGGTGGTAATAAAATTTACGATTGTTCCGGTTGGGGTAGTAACCTGAAGGCTACTTACCGGACCTCGGAACAGTCTGGGATAACCGCTGATAATATCGACAGGATCACCTTAAAATGGGCGTTCGCTTTTCCGGATGCCAGTGATATGCGCAGCAAGTTATGCTGTATATGTTGGNNTCAAGCCACATAGCCAATAAAGAACTGAAGCAGGAGCTAAACCAGGCAACCCGGAGTGCCATAGTATGGGATAAAGGAATGAACGCTTATGCAGCAAATAAAATGAAGACAAAATGCTATAAAATAGTTTTGAATAACATTAAATTTAAACTGATCTTGAGAATGTTTGCTATTGTAAAAAAAGGGGAAATATATGTGGAAAACTATAGAAATGCAGCTTGATTTAAAAACAAATATGGTAGTTTGCATATTCTAGAATACCAATGATTGGCAAACCTTTCCCCAATGCTTAATTTGGCGTGTATCCCATACAGTTAACTATCTTCCTATAAAAGGGAAGCCAACTTAGAATTCATGTGAGTCCATTATGCATTAGGGTTCCAGGAAACTGCTTTTATTGTATGGGATTTGTTAGCGGACAACCCCGCTGTGACAGTAATTTACTTTTCATTTCCCCAAAGATCCGGTTTACTTCCTNNCCCGCCATAAATGTATATCAACGACGTTAATAACCGGTTTTGGTTTTCGATCATTGACTCCAACTATTTCAGTAACTTTTACCGCTTCGCTCTGGTACCAGTAAGCAACGGTTGATAATTCAAGGGTAAGGCAATTATTATGACCATGCTCAATAGTAAACCTGCACGATTTATCAAAATACACCGGATCGTCAATAAAAAAACGATAGCAATGTGTGCGGCCCAACCATCCTGTCTCACCATCATTTACACGGGCATACCCGAAATAAGGATGCATATAGATTTCCTTTGGGCTCCAGGATGAATTGAAAAAGTCTTCTGTACCTGTTCCATTAATGGAAGGCAGTTTCTCCCCGTCTATGAAAACCATTTCGTCTCCTTCTCCATACCACATAGGAGAGGGGGAGTTCACGTAATAATTTAAGCCAACAAATTGTCCTTTCCCTTTAATATCGGCAATCAGATAATTATTTTTACCGTCTTTATTTTTTCCCTGCTCACCTAATACACCCCATTCGTTTTCCCCTTCCGGATTGGCATCTGTGATCTTATAATTATACCAAGCATGAAAACGACCCATATCAGGCGGCAATTGTTTCATCTCATTGTAATCAATATTAAAATACAATGCGTCAATGTCAATGTTTGACTGGTTTTCTATTTCAATTCTTGCACCTTTTGCAAAGGGCATTGCAAAATAACTTACCATTGCATTGCCATCCCTTGGCGCTGCTGCCAAAGGCGCCGAAATGAAATGATAACTTTCATCCCAGCCTTGCCCGAAAAAAGGACCCACCGGCGATTCCACGGAAGGAAAGGGATTGCCATCCCAATACATGCGGATCACAATATCGTTGCGTGATAATTTTTCATGTGTGGGCGCTATGGTTATCCAGATGCGTGTGATTACACCCGCTCCACCAACATCAAGGATATTTACCTTTTCACCTTTCTTAACCTTCCATGAATCGGCATTGCCCCCGGTGGCATCGTAACTGCTGACTTGCCTGGACTTAACATCATTTTTAATCTTTGCAACAGTAAAAAAATCACCGGGCAGATCCTGTGTGTATGATGAAGGTATACATACAATCATTACAATTAACGTAAAAAGTATTTTCATTGTTTTAGGTTTTTATGGTCAATTATTTCCAAAGTTAAAATAATGTATTTTTTTTACAATTGCTAAATTCCTGGCATCCGGATCCTTTGNNGAAAGAAGCTGATAATAATTCCTCCCGGTCGTATTGGGAATATAAATTTTTATCGGTAACATTAATATCTGAACGGTATTTATTATTATTAACCGATCATACGAATAAATTAAAAGTCTGAACGGATTAAGCGAAAAGGAATCATCCACCGGTCGTGAAAATCATTACCCCAAAAAATAATGGCGATTTTGAATCGGGCGCGCAGGTTTATTATCAAATAAGTGTATCTGACATTGAAGATGGTGAGTCCAAATACAAAGAAATAAACCCGATTGAAGCGATTCTTGAAGTAAGACATGTATCGGAATCAGACAAAGCTGCCGATGTAATTAAACAAGAAGCACATCCTGATCCTGCAGGTTTTGCAAGCATCCGAACTGCCTACTGTTTTAACTGTCATGCTTTTAGTGAAAAAAAATGGCATCTTCTTTTCTTGAAATTGGCAAACGATATGATCCTGCTTCTGCAATTATTGATTCATTGGCAAAACATATCCTTTTAGGTTCTTACGGAATATGGAGAACGACAAAAATGCCCTCTCACCCGGAACTGACTGGACAGGAAACTCAAAATATTGTTCGCTGGATTTTTAAAAATACAGGAGACAGCAGCCTGAATTATCTGGCCGGGCTGGATGGCTCTTTCCGAATTCCGAACGGACAAAAAGGCGTTTTTGTTTTAACCGCCAGCTATTTGGATCTTGGAATTAAAAACGAACCCGGACAAAATTTACAAGGTGAAAATTCTATTGAAATTAATGTTAGGTCGGTATTTGCTTTTAAATCAGTCCAGGATACATTATTAAAGGAAGCAGATAAATAATTGAATTTTCAAAATTTCTAACAGTTAACATTTTCCGTAAAATAATGTATTATTAATGGAAAATAATTCAAGTAACCCAGGGGAAAAATGCTGAAAGAATTAGTGTGAAGAAATGGTGAGTGATTGCATATTTTATAATCAGATTAATTTCATTCCAAAGTGTGTTGTACTAAAGGCTAAAATAAATTGTTTGCCTACCTGCCTAAATTAACCGTTCTCCCGAAAGCTCCTCCGGGAGTGTAAAAGACAGGCGCAACAATTGTAACACTATCAGGAGTGAGATTTACTATTTTACTTGTATCCTGCACTCCATTTAGTATAAGGTTAAAATCAGCAATAATAATTGTGGAGTCAAAAACTATTTTGTAACCTAAGGTATCATAGTTTGTTCCTTCTTTTATATAAACATTTTGATTAGTTCTGAAATCAAAATAATCTCCCGGCTGTCCTATATATCCCACCAAATGATTGCCAATACCGACGCCAGTTTATCCTGAATCACTTATGAGATTCCACTTTCCTATAATCGCGTTGGCAGTAGAATTATTTGAAACATATTGTTTTGAACAGGAACAAAAAATAATAATAAATCCGGCACTAACTAATTGCTTCAAATGCTTATTTGTTGCCTTCATAAAATTCATTTTTTTATCTATTGAAAAAATTTACAACTCTATTCCAACCTGTAACACAAACCTGTTTAAATTATAATTTATTTTTTCAACCGGATATTCCATTCCCGCCAAAATAGGGTACATATATGGATAAGTTCCTTCTTCCGTTATATTTTTATAGCTATATCCTGCATTAAATAATAAATTTATTCTTTGATTTAACTTTAACTTATATCCCACTCCTGTTTCTCCATAAAAACCATTTTTGAATTTATCATCAACAGGGAATTGCTTCACATCTGTATCCCTTTCCCAATAAAAATTCATTCCCGCATCTGCATAAATAAATAATTTATTGCTCCTTTTTCCAAATTCTTTTCTTACATCAAGAAATAAGGGAATCGTTCTGTACCTATAATAATCCAGCCCAATACCCACACCTGCAAACCAGGATTTGTATTGAGCGCCATTGATTGTTGGTAACTGCAATGCAGAACCAGCCTGCCCTTCGAGTAATACGACATTGTTAATCGAATGAAATTGCAATGGCCTCGAAATGATTTTCTGTTGTGCAAAAAGGGCGGAAAAGCAAATAGTCATTATTGCCAACAGGCCCATATTTTTTATATTGATCATAATCAGTTTTTTAAGGTGCTTATTAAATGGATATTGCCCAGGTCGGAATAATCATATTGATACAATCCGTCTTTTGCTATGGCAATTGCCAATCCGCTTTCTGCAATCACATCAACCATTTCCCCATCTTTCAATTGTTTTATCAATTGCAGGTTATTTACATCTGATGCATTATAAATTTTCAATCCATCAACCCCATCGCATATAAATAAATTACTGCCATCTTTTGAAAGGCCTTGTGGGTTTGTTAATTGGTATACTTTCAATAATGAAGGGTTGCTCATATCGGTAAAATCAAGCACATCCAATTCATTGTTGAAGCCTTCGCAAGCTGTACCTGAGCGAAGTGTAACATATGCGTAATTACCATCGGCTATAACAGGGTCGCAAGTGCGCACATGGGCAAACGTTCCCAGCAGGGAAGGTGCAGAGGGATTTGATTGCACATCATACATATACATGCCATTATTGGTGCCGATAAATAATTTGTCTTTAAGCGGATAAATGGTTTCCACATTCCAACTTACCTGTGTGGTGCCTGAATAAACCGGCTTAAAACCTATACTGATATCAAAAGTGGTTAGACTGCTAAAACCAACCGTGTATAAGAAATTATTGATGATGGCAAATCTTGCAGTAGAGCCATTGGTAGCTTTAGTGTTAGAACTTAAGCTTGCCGCAGCAATGGATGCACAATTTGAGCAATTGGAATAATACATGGGATATGGGTATCCGTTATTACCCTGGTTGTAATCCACAGTGGTGTCTTTTGTGATCCATCCAACAACCACATTAATGGAATCCGGATTGGAGGTACTGTCCGCATAATATATACTATGGTCCGGAAAAACATATGTCGCAAAATCTTTTGTAATTGCTTTTGCCGGATCGCTAATATCAAAAGTAACCAAATCACCATAAGCATCTGCATATAGACGGTTTCCTTTTATTGCCAAGTCTTCATTGCCTGGAATGTTAATGAATGAAACATTTTTGGGGCTGGCAGGATTACTGTTGTCAATTACATGGATGCCTTTGCCGGGTTCGGATAAAAAAATGTATTTACCATAAACAGAAATTTTACCTGTTGCAGTAATAGTAGCAGCGGGCTGGCTCACAATACTTTGCCTGAATTTTGTAAGTGTCTCGTAAACGGGAATACTTATTTGATAGGTTCGGGTAATCCTGTCTTTCAAACAACCTGGTAACGAAAAAACTAAAATTGTAATAAGGCTAATTATTGCGGCATTCAAAAATATCTTTTTCATATCGTGCTTTTTGTATGTTGACCCGCTAAGATCAACAAACGTTGCATGGAGTATTTATTTTTTCTCGGGTATATAAATAACCTTTACACCTGAATAAAAAAGATGTTCAGAAGTCCCTGCACTTTTTGAAAGAAGGCGGGTTGTGCCGTATTGGAATTCCGGGCCTAATTGCAATGAGTTGCCTCTTATAGGCAGGCCTATTAATAATCCGGTTGCAGTATTTAGCTGGGTTTTATTGAACAAACGCTTTGCTTCAAAATATACATTGGACCCATTATCATAATACAAAGCGTTACCGCTTACCAGGTAGGAAATTGAAAGTCCTGCTGTCCAAAGCAGTGGAACTTTTCGGCTTTTATTCAATTGTAAATTCATTGAAATGGGGATTTCAATAAAATGATATTGGTTAATATAAGTGTTATTGGTTCCATATCGGAAATAACCATTGACAGAAGAAGATGCGTATGGCCCCGGCGCAAGGTATGAATTGAGTGAACTGTCAACAAAATTGCCAGTATGAATTGCGGAAGAATAATAATGGTAATTAATTCCTGCAGATAATGAAATTCTTTTGGAAAGTTGTCTGTTTACAACTCCTCCAGCATAAAAGGAAAACCGGGAAGTTATGGCGGAAGGATGGTTTGCGGGAGTAGTAGGTCCAGCCACTGCACTTGCATAGTAATAGGAATTGCCGGCATTTGCATGTTTAAACAGGGTACGGTCAATCTCAGAGACGCCTGCTCCTGCTGTGAATCCAATTTTCCATTTCGATGATTTATTATCCCGCTTATTTATAGTTGAAATTTTCTTAACAGTTGAAGTGTCTTTTGTTGAAGAATTATTTTTCCCTATGGCGTGTGCATTTTTTATCTGTGCTGTATCTTCCGGGTTAGGAGTAGCGGATTCTTTTTTACTTTCATTGATCAACTTTCCTCCTGATGCCTCCTGATCATTTCTATCAGCCATAACATATTGGTCCGGCGATTCAGATTCTTCTTTAATGATTCCTTTTGTTTTTTGCCTGGATAGGGCTGGTGCCTTTTTAATCATTTTAAGATCGGTCTTCCTTCCTGCCTGCAGCGTATTTTCCTGATCACTTTTTTGATTTGAGACTACAGGTAATTCTGAACCATTTACATTATTCTTCCCTGGTTCATTGAATGTACTTTTATTTGGTGGAANNTCCGGTGTTCCTATATTATTTTGTACCACATCAGTCGCTGATTTTTTAAAGGAACCGTTAGGTAAGAATATAAAATAGCCACCTCCTAAAAGCAGAAGCCCTAAAAAGAAAAATAACCAAAGCAGGGGCCTGCGGCGTCCTTTCGGACTTTTTATTTCTTTTTCAATATTTGCCCACACCTTCTCTGAAGGGGCCAACCTGAGCTCCTCCATTTTTTCCTGAACCTGTTTCTCAAATTTATTTTCTTGCATAATGGCCCTCTTTATTATCCAAAGAATTTTTTGTTATCCAACTAATTAGCAGGGTCCTCGCCCTGGAATACTGCGATCTTGAAGTTCCTTCATTTATACCCAGCAAAGAGCCGATCTCCACATGGCTATACCCTTCAACTGCATGCATATTGAATATCGTTTGAAAGCCTGTGGGCAATTGCCGGATGAGATCAGAAAGTTCTTTGGTATTCAAAATAATTTCAGGATTCTCATCTGAAACAGGGTGCATACTATTGTCTGTAAATGAAAGATCATATTGATAAAGGGCTTTGTGCTTCAGGTAATTTATCGCTGTGTTCACCATAATCCTTCTGATCCAGGCTCCCAGGTCGCCGGTACCTTTATATTGATGCAGATTTTTAAAGACTTTTATAAATCCTTCCTGAAGTACATCTTCCGCATCTGCCACTGATTTGGTATACCTATAACAAACGCCCAGCATTATTTGAGAAAATAACTGGTAAAGCTCCCGCTGAGCGGCAGTATTTCCCTTTAAGCATTGATATACCAGTTTTTTACGATCCATTTTCTGTCTAACTGACAAGGTAATTTACCAGACCGTTGCATGCATGATAATTTTTCTATTTTTACTGGATGCGGGGTGTTTGTGAACTGTTTCCATTCCTATTTCCTCCAATTCCTCATTAAGGTAACCTAAAATAGCATTTCAACTATTATCTTTGGATATATCTGGCTATTACCTTGTTGGTTCCTCATAAGCAATTGTATCTTTTGCACCAGATTCAATAAATTTAACTAATGTCTAACCGCAGAATATTCATTAAACAAGTAGGGTTATCATCCGCAGGGCTCGGAATATTGCCTTCCTTTCAGGGCTTTGNNCACGCCTGAAGTGCAGGGGATTGCTTCGGCCGGTATCATGAAATTTCTTGATGCTATTAAATCGATCAATCAGGAGTTTCACAGTTTAATGATTCTGCGGCACGGTTATGTAATAGCTGAAGGCTGGTGGCGGCCCTATTCATCTGAGCATAAGCAACAATTATATTCTCTCAGCAAAAGTTTTACCGGAACTGCTGTTGGTTTGGCTGTTGAAGCCGGCTTACTAACGGTGGATGATCCGGTAATTAGATTTTTCCAGGATATGTTACCGGCGGTAATCAGTGAAAATCTCGTTGCACTAAAAGTGAGGCATCTGCTTTCCATGTCTGTCGGCCATGCAAAAGATTCCATACTTATTTTAGAGGCATCACTACCGGGTGTTCCGTGGGAAAAAACTTTCCTGGAACAGCCTGTGGTTTTTAAACCAGGCAGTCAGTTTATGTATAATTCAGGAGCAAGCTTTATGTTGAGTTCGATAGTAAAAAGAGTAAGCGGGCAAACAGCACAGGATTATTTACAATCACGCTTATATCACCCTTTAAATATCACAAACGTTACGTGGGGTGCAAATTTTGAAGGAGTTAATATGGGCGCTTCGCACTTGCGGATGCCCACAGAAGACATTGCAAAATTTGGCCAGTTGTACCTGCAAAATGGTGTCTGGAATGGGAAGCAAATCATAACCAAAGAATGGGTAAAAGAAGCCTCATCAAAGCAAATGTCGAATGGTAATAATGATAGCAGCTGGGGTTACGGTTACGGATTCCAGTTTTGGCTGAATCCACCCGGCGGATACAGGGGTGATGGAGCATTTGGACAATACAGTATGATATTGCCGCAACTGGATGCTGTTGTGGCGATTACCAGCGAAAGTATCAGCACTAAAGATACCATGCAGATTGTGTGGGATGTTTTGCTTCCGGAAATGAAAGATAAGCCATTAACAAAAAATACCGTTGATCATAGTCAACTTCAACAGGAATTAAAAGCTTTGGGATATTATCCTCCTAAAATAGAGGCCACTTCACCAGTGGCATCGAAGATTTCAGGTAAAGAATTTACGCTTGACACAAATCCTTTTAATGCCAAATCAGTTTCCTTTGCTTTCAAAGGTGACAAATGTATATTCACTTTAAAAGAAGAAGGAAAGCCGGACATAAATATCACTAACGGAATGGGCTATTGGATTAGAAAGGACAATTATAAACCTTCTGCACATTNNGCAAGCTTCACCTGGAAGGATGAAAAAACACTTTTGCTAACCTGGCGTTTCATAGAAACGGTGCATGGTGACCAACTCACTTGCATATTCGGGGATGATACCGTAAAAATTAAATTTTTATTCAGTGTAAACCGGCTGCAGAATAAGCCGGATGACAGGAAGGATATTATGGGAAAAATGATTACATAAAGTTAAAAGCCAAAAAAATCTAATGACAAACTATATATTTAAACCCTTTATTCCACTCACTCTTTTTCTCTTTGCCTTCCAGTCCCTATTCAGCCAAACTGAAGTGGAGCCCTGGGGAAATATAACTGGCATTAGGGTTGATGGGCAGTTAATGGAANNAAAATGGAACCTACATAAAGGCCACTGCCAAGGAAAGGCAAAGACCCAAATACAACCGCGAAGGCAACGAACAAGTCATCTCCACAAACATAGACAGTCTATATATTAAAGAAGTAGTAGCGGATGCCGGAAAGGGCATAGCAAATGTAAATATTCAGCTTAATGCAAAAGCTGATATGCAAACTGAAGGCATATATTTAGGACTCTCTTTGCCCAAAGCATCTTATTCGAATGGAACTATCCGGATCAATAATATGAAACCGGTACCGATAAATGGTGACTCAATTGCTTTGAAAAATTACCTGCAAACACCAGCGAATTCCATTCATTTTAATTCTCCCAACCGGCAACTTACTATAAGCTTTGAAAAACCTGTAAATATTATTTATAAAGCAGGTAACGATATGGAAATTCATTTTTTAATTCCCATACAACCGGAAGGCCTTACTACCGGAGAAACCATCGCTGCAAATTATTCCATAACTGCAGCGGGAATGATTGATAGAAAACCCGTAACCATTGTTCTGAATACGGGTCATCCCGGACGGCGCTTTGATGGTTTGGGAGGAAATTTCCGTTTGCAGAACCCAAAAATAGATCCGGAAGTGATTAACTATTGCCTGAAAAATTTACGGGTAGCCTGGGGACGTGTTGAAATGCCCTGGATGTTTTGGCAACCTTCTATTGACAGCAGTCCAATTGCGGCAGCGCAGGCAGGAAGGCTAAACAAACATGTGAGGCAGTCTATGGAAATGGCGCGGCGATTATATTGGATGGGCATACCGGTTATTCTCACAGCATGGTTTCCGCCGCAATGGGCCGTAGTAGGACCGTTGCATTTCCGGCCCGGACCTGATCATATCTGGGGAAATCCGCTGGATCATTCTAAAACCAGGGAGATCTATAAATCTATCGGGGATTATTTCCAATACCTCAAAGATGAATACGGGGTAGAGATAACCTACTTTTCTTTTAATGAATCTGATCTGGGCATCAATATCCGGCAAACAGGAGAGGAGCATGACGATCTGATCAAAGGCCTCGGGGCCTACTTTGTTTCAAGAGGTTTTAAAACAAAGATGTTATTGGGAGATAATTCAGATGCAAACTCCTTCAATTTCATTTTACCTGCTTTACATGATACTGCAGCGTTTCCTTATATCGGCGCTGTTTCTTTTCACTCATGGCGTGGATGGGATACTGCCACCCTTAAAAAGTGGGCTGATGCTGCCACCATATTGCACCGACCATTGTTAATTGGAGAAGGAAGTATAGATGCGGCAGCCTGGGCCTATCCTGCTATTTTCCAGGAGCAGACTTATGCATTAAAAGAAATCAGCCTATATGTTAAGTTGTTGGCTATTTGCCAGCCCCAATCTATTTTGCAATGGCAATTTACTTCAGATTATTCTTTACTCGCTGGCGGTGGGGTTTTTGGTGATACCACCAGCCCTCTTCATCCTACCCAACGCTTTTGGGACATGAAGCAACTGGCTTCCACACCGGAAGATTTAAGGGCGATGCATCTCACTATAAAAGGAGCGGATATTTCAGGTGCTATTCTGGGTGACAATGCTAAAGGGATTTATTCCGTTCATTTGGTAAATAATGGCTCCGCAAGAAAGGTTACACTTATTGGGCTGCCTTCAAAAGTAAAATCCCTGCGTGTATGGATTACCGATAAAAACAGGGACATGCAATCTTTGAAACCGATATTAGTAAAGAATGGGAAAGCAATCTTTACTCTCGATGCGACTTGCTATACTACGATGCGGAGTGTGGCCATTAAATGATACAATATTCTTATATCATAAATTTCGAATAAAATGTTAGCTTAGTATTATTAACATTGGATAAATTTATTTCAATGGCAGAATTAAAAACTAAAAGGACAGAACTTAGTGTTGATGCATTTATAAATAATATTCAGGAACCTCAAAAAAGAAAAGACGCATTCAGCATTCTTGAATTAATGGAAAAGGCCACGAAAGCCAAAGGCAAGATGTGGGGATCAGCCATCATTGGTTTTGGTGACCGGCGCCTGAAATACGAAAGCGGCCGTGAACTTGATTGGTTTGTAATGGGATTTTCTCCCCGCAAACAAAATTTTGCTTTGTATATTTCCGGTGCGGTGGAAAAACAAAAGGAGCTTTTAAAAAAATTAGGAAAACATAAAACAGGAAAAGGTTGCCTGTATATTAATAAACTGGAAGAAGTAGATGAGGTTGTATTAAAAGAAATAATCAATAAAGGGCTTGTAAAATAATTATGTTCCCGAATCTTGCTTTTCTATAGAATTAGATTAACCAAAGAAAGAATTTGTAGTTTGAGGCTAAGTATTTTGAGAATAATCAATAAGGACCCCGGTGTTAAAAAAAATATTCTAAAATTGTCCAATCCGCCCGATCCGATCGTCATTCTTTTTTATTCACTCAAAAATTAAACGACATGAAAGATTTCTTATTAGTATTCAGAAACGATTACAAAGCCCAACCTAAAGCTTCTCCTGAAGAGATGCAGGCAACGATGAAGCTATGGATGGACTGGATTGGCGGCATTGCAGCTCAGAACAAACTGACCAATGCCGGGAACCCGCTGGGATCAGCCGGTAAAGTAGTGCGGCCAAATAATGTGATTACAGATGGTCCATACACTGAGATCAAAGAACTGATTGGGGGTTACACCATTGTAAAAGCTGACAGCATTGATGATGCTGCCAAACTGGCTCACGGATGCCCGATATTAAAAGAGGGCGGTAATGTGGAAGTGAGAGAAGTTGTGGCGATGTAAAAGAGCCGGATTCACTAAATTAAGTATAGGAAAAGCCTTTGTAGCTTTATAAGGCTTTTTTTTTATGGAACAAAACGAACTGATACCGCACCTTTTTAGAACAGAATACCGAAAAATTGTTGCCGTTCTTGTCCGGCTGTTTGGCATTGAACATATCGAAACAGCGGAAGACATCGTCAGCGATACTTTTCTCCGGGCTACTGAATTATGGGGTTTAAAAGGATTGCCACACAATCCAACTGCGTGGCTGTATACCGTTGCGAAAAATAAAACAAAGGATTTTTTAAAAAGGGATGCCTTATTTGCACAAAAAATCTCCGTTGAATTAAAACACCTTACTAAGGCTCTTGAAGAAATAGAAATTGACCTCTCCGGAAAAAATATCAATGACACCCAGCTGGCGATGATGTTTGCCGTTTGTCATCCATGCGTCTCTGCTGAATCACAAATTGCTTTATCCCTGAACTTGCTTTGCGGTTTTGGTGTTGAAGAAATAGCCGAAGCTTTTTTGACCAGCAAAGATGTTATCTACAAACGCCTGAACAGGGCAAAGGAAAAACTCAAAGCAGAAAAAGTAAGCATACATCAACCAACAATTGCCGAAATAAATGAAAGGTTATCAACGGTATTGACCACGTTATATTTATTATTTAATGAAGGGTATTATTCCTCTTCCCAAAATAATACGCTTCGGAAAGACCTTTGCCTGGAGGCAATGCGGCTGACCTTAGTGCTGATAGAAAATGAAATTACCAATAAGCCAGCTACGAACGCCCTATTGTCCCTGATGTGCTTTCATGCATCCAGGTTTGAGGCCAGGATGGATCAAAATAGAGAAATCATTTTATATGAAGACCAGGATACCAATCTCTGGGATAGGGAATTAATTGCAAAGGGAGAATATTATCTGAAACTGTCATCAAGAGAAAAACCTCCGTTATCAAAATACCATGTGGAAGCAGCTATTGCTTATTGGCATACACAGAAAAAAGATACGGATGAAAAATGGTCTTCTATTTTACAACTATACAACCGCCTGCTGCAAATTGAATACTCACCCATTGCCGCATTAAACCGCACTTATGCCCTGGCCAAAGCCCAAGGNNCGATTGTGGAAGCAGAAAAATTAATGTTGTCCGGTAATCATCTCTATCATTCCCTGATGGGACATCTATATACGGACATTGACAATAAGAAGGCCCTTTATCATTTTGAAGCTGCCTTGGACCTGGCAAAATCGGCAGCAGAAAAGTCGATCATTTCAAAAAACATAAACAGGTTAACGGGAACGATGACCAGGAACTGATTTTACTTATTACCTTTATTTTTTTTCCCGGACACGTCCCCGCTTGGAAAACAAGGCTTTGGTACATCAAGACAAAACCTCATTAATGACAAATCTTTTTAATTCGNNCTGTTTTACTTTCAATAAGACATTGTAAAAAATGGATTCTTACGATTTTCAGTATTTATTGTATTTCCTGTTTGACAGGGATTCTTATGGTACATTGCGGAAATAATTTTGCTTTATCCTACTGCGACAAGATAGTTAGCAATGCTTACGCTAATGATAATGCGTCAATAAACTATAATAAAGGCAACCGGTTTAAAGCGGCTATCATTGATTTTAGCGGGAATCTGTTTATTAGTTCAATCCCGCAAACATTTATGGGACTTGGAGTAATTTTCCCGNNGGGGCGGAATTGTTTCAGTTGATGGTTTTCATCAAAGCAGGTTAAAAAAAATAAAATCGGCTTTTTATTATTTCATTACGCTTATTTTACAATTTATACCATACTCATTAACGATAGGCTCAGGGCTTACCCTAGGTATTAAAAGTTATAACCTAAATAAAGGTCAGAAATTATTCAAATACCAAATAGACAAATCCGGTTTTAAAGATGTTTTGAATATTTACTTATTTGCTATTCCTTTATTTTTCTTTGCATCATGTTTTGAATTTTTAAGTAAATGGAATAATTAAATCCCGGTTCTTTTCCGGGTTTGCTTAAAGGAACCCGGCGTCCGGGAAGATAGGGAACCTNNGGATTAGCCGGGAATATTATGTAAATAATTATAAAGCAATAACTTTATGCTATGCCTGACCTGATGCAGCGTATCAGGTTAACGCAGGGTAATCGGGGAAATAATTGCTGAGTATAATAATTTTAGTTTTGTACACTTACAATAAATTCAAGCTGATATGATGAGAAATATCTTTAGCAAATCCTTTCTATTGTTTATTGCTTTATTAATAACNNACGAGAACCTGAAGAACCAGCCAGAGCAGGCAAAAGACTGGTGGGTCAGGAATATTAATAATCCCTCAGTCACTGTTTTTCTTCCGGCAAAAGAAAAGGCAACCGGAACAGCAGTGGTGGTTTGCCCTGGCGGCGGGTTTACCAATCTGGTATATAACGCAGAAGGAGTAGACGCAGCTAAATTTATGAACAGTATTGGCGTGGCGGCTTTTGTTTTGAAATACCGCCTTTTCCGCAT
>PKYU01000599.1 GCA_003132765.1 Chitinophagaceae bacterium
AAATAAAAGAGAAATGATTCCAATAATAATTCCGACGGTTAATGTGTTACCCGGCGAAATAATATTTTCTAGCCCGGTAACTCCATTTAATCCTTCAACTGCTGATGCTACTGAAATGGGAGGCGTGATAATTCCGTCAGCCAATAAAGTTCCTGCTCCAATAATTGCAGGAACATACAGCCACCTGCGATAGCGGCGTACAAGAGCAAATAACGAAAAAATTCCTCNNAAAATATATTTAAAAGTTGTCTGCAGCGTGAGTGTCCAGAATACGCAGGAAATACCTCCATACACCAACTCCTGGGTGATTTCTCTTTTGCCAATGATTGAACTTAAAACATAAAGTGGTGAAGTACCAATGTCACCATAAATAATTCCTAAAGCAACAATCAAACCTGCACCTGTTGCCTTACTGAAGTGTTGTTTCAAAATAAGTAATCAGTTTTATATAGCCACCAATTTTAAAAAAATTGAAGCGATCCCAAACGCAATTTTTTTTATACCAACACCAAATTATATAACGTGTATATAAAAATCAAAGATTGTGGTTGAAACTCCCTCTGAATATGACTTTTAGAATATGTTATGCAAAAATACAATAATTATTAAAAATATAATCCCTTCCATTTTGAAAAAAGCCTTCCATTTTGGAAGGTTTTTTTTTATTTCTGATAAAATCATATTTCTAATTTGTTTTCTGCAAATCAATGTGGCAGGCATTCTGCAAATTTTATTAAGCGTTCGTATTTATTGTGGTATGGCATTGGCATACCAATAGAAAATAATTATAAAATTTTGAAGATGNNATTGCACATCAGCACAATATTAAAATGTTGAAACGTTGTTTCACGGCTGCAGAAAGATTGTACATAAAAGGAAATGAAATGATTAATAACGCGATTGACAATGTATTTATTTATTCTTTTTCAGAGCTATTTGCTGATTGTACTGACAGGCGGGAAAGAAGGAAGATACAGGCGGTAATGCCTTCGTATTTGTACTCTGCTTATGTACAGCAAATATTGAAATCGAATTATTAAAGAATGGTTGATTTCAATCATTTATTACAATGCCTAAAGTCATGTAGGAAATAACAATATATAAATAATATTGCATATGGCTATAAAAAGAACAACAAAGGATACCGTTTTTTTGGTGCTTGTTTGGTTAATGGCTGCAGCCCTTGTTTATATACTCATTATAAAATTGAAATTTCTTTTTCATTAAAAATAAAACAATAAAAATGATGACCGTTATTTTAATTCTCTCGGGACTGATATGCTTCTGGCTTTTTTTTAAAGCAATAGATTTTTTTGAAAATGTTTAAACTCACTACTTAATAAAATTAAATTTAAAGCCCATGTTTGTATCACTCTTTATTATTTCAATCGTGGTATTTATTTACCTCCTGTACGTTTTATTGAAACCGGAAAAATTTTAATCTTTTAAACCAGAAATTATGAACACAGAATTAACAGGCGTAATTGTCACGTTCCTTCTTACGGTAATACTTGCTTATCCCTTAGGTAAGTACATTGCTAAAGTATTCAGCGGAGAAAAAACGTTGCTGGATTTTATGAAACCATTAGAGCGTTTCATTTTCCGCATTTGCGGTATTGATCCGGAAAAAGAAATGAGTTGGAAGGAGTTTCTGAAAGCTATGCTAACCATAAATTTATTATGGCTCGTTTACGCATTCTTTATGTTTCTATACCAGGCTCATTTGCCAATGAATCCCGATGGCAATCCTAACATGACGCCTGATTTAAGTTTTAACACAGCAATCAGTTTTCTTGTTAACTGTAACTGGCAGAATTATTCCGGAGAAACCGGTGTAACCTATCTTACGCAACTTTTTGTTATTACATTTTTACAGTTTGTAAGCGCTGCAACAGGCATTGCTTGTTTAGTAGCGTTGTTTAATGGCTTAAAGAAAAAAACAACCAATAACCTTGGTAATTTCTGGCAAATTTTTACAGTAACTATTACGAGAATCCTGTTACCAATTTGTATTGTAATAGCTATTTTTCTTGCATTCAATGGTACACCAGCAAGCTATGATTCGAAGGACTCCATAATAACAATGCAGGGTGATACTGTTGGAGTATCCCGGGGTCCTGCTGCCGGTATGATTGCGATAAAACATCTTGGTACAAATGGAGGTGGTTGGTTTAATGCAAATTCTGCNNACCAATTGCTTTGATATTCGCTATGGGCTTTTATATTAAGCGCAAAAAATTTGCTTATGTTATTTTCGGCGTAATGACGGTGGGTTTGCTTTGTCTTGTAATACCAACGGTTATTACTGAGATACATGGCAACCCTGAAATTGCGAAATTAGGAGTTACACAGGTAACCGGTGCAATGGAGGGCAAAGAAGTAAGGTTTGGACCTGCTGCATCAGGTTATTGGAGTATTGTTACAACCATCATTTCTACAGGGTCTGTAAACTCCATGCATGACAGCTCTATGCCCATATCAGGGCTGATGGAATTGCTGGGTTTGCTGGTCAATGCTTTTTACGGAGGTTGCGGAGTCGGTATTTTAAATTATTTCATCTATATAATTATTGCAGTGTTTATATCAGGATTAATGGTGGGGCGAACACCTGAGTTTATGGGGCATAAAGTAGAAGCCCGCGAAGTAAAGATCGCTGCATTAGTCACATTATTATCCGCATTTCTTATAAAGGGAGGCACAGCTTTAGCTTGTTATACTTTACTTCATTATGCTAACGCAGACTGGGCATTTAAACCTTCGGGTTGGCTTAATAACTCAGGTTTTCATGGTTTTTCAGAAATGCTGTACGCTGTTACTTCTGTAAATGCCAATAACGGTAGCGCCTTTGCAGGGCTTACCGGTAATAATATTTTCTGGAATGTTATGCAAGGTTTTATACTGATATTAGGAAGGTATCTTCCTATAATTGGCCCTATAGCAATTGTNNACTTTAAGAGTGGACTCAATCACATTTGGAGTAATGACATTCGGTGTAATCATCATCATTACCGCATTATCCTATTTTCCTCCATTGGTATTAGGGCCTATTGCAGAATATTTTAGTATGCATTGACAATAAAAAATAATTATTCAAACTAATTAAGATAAAAGCTTTGAAAATTTCTGTGATGAACAGAATGATGAAAAGAAAAAATAAAAACCATGGCAAAAAATAAATCAAATAAACTATTCGAATCCTCTCTTGTAAAAGAGGCGCTTATTCAATCGTTTGTAAAGCTTAACCCGCGCATTTTGCTGCGCAACCCGGTAATGTTCACTGTGGAAATAGGAACAGCAATAATGCTGGCAGTATGCATCTGGATATTAGCAGGCGAAGGATCCCAGGGAAGTTTTGCATATAACTTCGCTATATTCATAATTCTATTTGTAACAGTTCTGTTTGCAAACTTTGCAGAAGCGATTGCTGAAGCAAGGGGTAAGGCTCAGGCAAACAGCCTGAGAAAAACAAGAGAGGAAACTCCCGCCAAATGGATACAGCCTGTAGGTGAAATATATACCAACGAAATAAAGATTGTACCATCATCCCAATTAAAAAAAGGTGATGTATTTCTTTGTGAAACTGGTGACACGATACCAATGGATGGAGAAATAATCCATGGTATTGCGACTATTGATGAAAGTGCAATCACAGGCGAATCTGCTCCCGTAATCCGTGAAGCAGGAGGTGATAAATCTTCAGTAACAGGTGGTACAAAAGTATTGAGCGATCAGATTAAAGTAAAAGTAACTACTGCACCGGGCGAAAGCTTTTTAGATAAAATGATTGCATTGGTGGAAGGCGCATCCCGCCAGAAAACACCCAACGAAATTGCATTGACCATTTTACTGGCAAGCTTTACATTAATATTCCTGATTGTTTGTGTAACCTTAAAACCATTTGCAGATTACGCAAATACACCCATTACTGTCGCTGCCTTTGTTTCACTATATGTATGTTTAATACCAACAACTATTGGCGGGTTATTAAGCGCCATTGGTATTGCAGGCATGGACAGGGCATTACGTGCCAACGTAATTACAAAAAGTGGTAAAGCTGTTGAGACGGCAGGCGATTTAGATACATTGTTGTTCNNGTGGAGTAAATGAAAAACTTTTTATAGAAACATCAGTACTCTCTTCATTGGCAGATGAAACCCCCGAAGGAAAATCAATTGTGGAACTGGGAAAATTAAATCCATCTTCTTTCAATATTGAAAAATCGAAGTTTATAAAATTTACTGCTGAAACAAGAA
>PKYU01000364.1 GCA_003132765.1 Chitinophagaceae bacterium
TAAAGCTGATATTTTTGTAAGCTTCGGCCTCGGTTCTTCGAAACCAAAAGTTCATCAAATAATTGTCGGTCCTGATCTTTCATTCGTTCATTTTCCTCAATTATTCAAAAAGACTCATTTATTATTTTATAAATCTTTTTTACCCCGTACTCTAATAAAATCTAAAACAATTATTGTCTTCTCGCAATATTGTATGGATGAAATNNTCAAGACTGGAACCGGAAGAATAGAAGTTATTAATTGTGGTGTCAATGGAAGGCTTAATAAAATTTCTTTAGACGATAGAGAAATGGTAAAATCTAAATTTGCCGGTGGCAATGAATATTTTATTTATACAGGGGAGATTGCCCTGCATAAAAATCTTCTGAATTTACTTAAAGCTTTTTCTGCCTTTAAAAAAAGACAAAAGAGTAGCATGCAATTAGTAATTGCCGGAAATCCGGGGTTTAAATATGAGATCTTTAAAGAGGACCTGCGACATTTTAAATTTAAAGAAGATGTAAGAGTATTTGAAAATGTAAACATTGAACAACTGGTTCAGCTTACCGAATCTTCTTATGCAATGGTTTATACTTCGAATTACGAATGTTTTGCAACCCAGGCATTGCAGGCAATGGTATGCGGCGTCCCGGTAATTGCCCCTTCTTCAGGAGCAGCACCGGAAATACTTGAAGATGCTGCCTTGTACTCCGATCATGAAGATTTTAAAGAAATTGCTATAAAAATGATGATGCTTTTCAGAGATGAAAATCTGAGAAATGAATTAATTAAGAAAGGGGAAATTCAGGCGGCTAAATATGATTGGGATACAGCTGCCTCCAGGCTTTGGAAAAGCCTCGAAAATACCCTTGCGTGATCTAATTTGATGAAATCTTACCTACCGTTTTTTTAATAAACCTTTAATAGTATTAATTTGCGCTTTCTTATGAAAGAATCTGAGATAAATATTAAAGTGCAACTTGATGATGAAAAAATTCCTCAACAAATAACGTGGACGGCAACCGAAAGCACAGCAGAAGCGCCTCAAATTGCAAAAGCGATGTTTATTGCATTCTGGGATGTTCTTGACAAATCAGCTTTGCGTATCGATCTTTGGACAAAAGATATGATGGTAGATGAAATGGCAGACTTTTATTTCCAGGTATTTACTTCAATGGCAGATACTTTTCAAAGGGCTACCAAATACAATAGCTTAAGTAATGATATAAAATCTTTTGCAAAAGAATTTCATGCAAAATTTATTGAAATTGAAAAGGAAAAGAAAATGTGAGGCCTGAATGATCGATGCTTTTAAGATTTTTTGCTTTAAATATTTAATCAAATATCATGAGTTTAGAACAAAATGTAATGACCGAATTAAAAACAGCTATGCTTGCAAAGGATGAAAAATCCCTGCGGTCTCTCCGTGCAATAAAGGCTGCAATTATCAACCTAAAGACCTCAGAAGGATTTAGTGGTGAAATAAAAGAAGAAGATGAAATAAAGCTTCTCCAAAAATTAGTAAAGCAGCGAAGGGAATCCCTGGAAATTTATGAAAAGCAGCAAAGGGCTGATCTTGCTGAAAAAGAAAAGGAAGAAATAGGAGTAATTGAAAAATTTCTTCCGAAACAATTAAGCAGAGAAGAACTGAAAAGCATTATAGAAGGAATTATTAAACAAACAGGGGCCAATTCACAAGCTGATATGGGAAAGGTAATGGGATTGGCTAATAAACAACTCGGAGGTAAGGCTGATGGGAAAACAATTGCTTCAATGGTAAAAGAGATCCTCAGCTCAAGTTAATACCAAAAGTATACTGCAGATTTAGTATTTTGAGTATCATGTAATCGATGCTTAATGGTAAATGATTTATGATAATTGATATAACATTTGCTTTACTAATGCTTATCGCAGTATTTAAAGGTTTGCGTAAAGGCTTTATTATAGGTATTTTTTCTTCACTTGGATTCATAATTGGACTGGCAGCTGCACTTAAGCTGTCTGCTGTAGTTGCAGGTTACCTGGGTAAGAATGTTATCTCTGCCACCAGATGGTTACCGTTTATTTCATTCTTTCTGGTTTTTATTGTGGTAATATTATTAGTGGGATTAGGAGCAAGGCTAATAAGAAAGACTATTGATCTTGCAATGCTGGGTTGGTTGGACAGATTGGGAGGTATGGTACTTTATGTAATTATTTATGCGATAATCTATAGTGTTTTGTTATTTTTTGCCGAAAAGGTCTTATTGTTAAAACATACGGAAATTGCCCATTCTGCGTTATACAGGTATATACAACCATGGGGTCCTGAAGTGATCGATAATCTGGGGAAAATAATACCTTTCTTTAAAGATATGTTCCATCAATTAGAAAGTTTTTTTGCTGGACTTGCTCAAAAAACATAATCGTTAAATGATGATCTAATATTATTTCGTAATTTTTTGCATAGAAACATTTATTTTGCATTAATTAGCAGGGAGAAAAAACTCATTCGCCTAAACAGATCAATGGAATATCAAATTCAACAAGACGGCAAGTTCAAATTTATTGAGGAAGGGGAAGGCGAGCCCCTTCTATTACTTCACGGGCTTTTTGGTGCGTTAAGTAATTTTGAGCATCTCATTGAATTTTTCAGGAGGACTAATAAAGTAATAGTTCCCATGCTCCCTCTTTTTGAACTTGATCTTTTGCATACTACTGTGGGGGGTCTCCAAAAATTTGTATATAAGTTCATAGAAACCCGCGGGTACAATCAAATCCATTTGCTGGGTAATTCTCTTGGTGGACATGTGGCGCTGGTTTATATATTGAAATATCCCGAAAAGATCAAATCACTTATACTTACCGGAAGTTCAGGCCTTTTCGAGAATGGGATGGGCGACAGTTATCCGAAACGCGGTGATAAAGAATATATTCGCAAAAAGACGCAGCTTACTTTTTATGATCCTGCCATGGCAACTGAAGAACTGGTAAATGAATGTTTTGAAATTACCAACAACCGCATTAAAGTAATCAAAATAATTTCCCTTGCTAAATCAGCTATCAGAAACAACCTGGGAGAAGAAGTAAGTCAAATTAAGCAGCCAACATGCCTGATTTGGGGCAATAACGATACGATTACTCCGCCTTTCGTTGCGAAAGAATTTCACAACTTGATTCCTAACAGCGAACTTCATTTTATAGACAAATGCGGCCATGCGCCTATGATGGAAGTTCCCAGTGAATTTAATAGAATTTTAAGTGGATTTCTTTCGAAATTAAAAGTCCATGCTGCAACAGTTCATTAGTTTTTGTTGTCTATATAACAAAGCTTTTCTCATTTTCTAACATTTCAATTGCATTTAAATCATGTTAGCTCAGGAACTTATTAATAGTGTATTACCTCAATTGAAATTATCTGATACGGTTTCTACGGCCTTACAATTGATGAGTGATTTTAAAATAACTCATCTGCCTGTAGTTTCCGGAGAAAAATATTTGGGCATGATCAGCGAGGATAATTTACTTGATGAAGAAAATAAAAAAATACAGATTGAATACTATCAAAATGATTTTATTGAAGCATCGGTAAATTCAAAAAAACATTTTCTAGATGCAGTAAATATCAGCAATCATTACCAGACAAATGTAATACCTGTGGTGAATGAGACAAATGAATTGATTGGCTCCATTGGCGGGCAGGATCTTCTTGCTGCCTTAGGAAATTTTTCAGGAGCAAATGAATCAGGAGCTGTAATCGTATTAGAAATGGAAAGAAGCCGCTTTTCAATTTCGGAAATAAGCCGTATTGTGGAAAGTGATGGTTCTGTAATTCTTCATTTGAATATTACAATGAAGCCTGATTCGACAATATTACTAGTGACGCTTCACCTTAATAAAAAGGAAATATCAACCATTATTGCATCATTCGAACGATATGAATACACCATCTCATATCATGCAGGAGAAGAATTATTTGAAAGTGAAATTGATCTTAACTTCAGACATCTGATGAATTATCTTGATATTTAAGAAGTTTACACTCCTTGCTCATAACTACATTTTATTGATTAACTCTTAATTCCTCTTTAGAGTATTTTCGTAATTGGATATTCATGCCTTATTCCAACAAATTACCGAGAACCCCCTCTATATGATTCTGATTTCGAGACTCGTGGTAGAACGTCTATGTTTTCCAGAATCACACAATACCTAATAAGGTTTCGAAAAATTATGGGACGCAAACAACTCTTTGATTGGTATTAGGAAATTGATACCTGTTTAGTTGAATTCTTTAATTCAAAACACTTTATTTTTACACAATTGGTTTAAATTTATTATTCTTTGTAATTAAAAAATTACATCAATAAAAATTATGCGAATTGCAATTTACAGCCGGGGATTGGAAGGAGAGCAGCATGATGATCTTAAATTACTACTTGCCGAATTGGCCAGGTACAAAATTGAGATGGTCATTTTCCAAAATTTCTTTAATCAATTTTATTCTTCAATAGATATACCCGTTAAGTATTCAACTTTCAATAGCCCGGAAGATCTTGTGGATATAGATTGCATAATTAGCCTTGGCGGTGATGGAACTTTATTAGATGCAATTACCTACGTTGGAAATAAAGGGATACCTGTTTTGGGTATCAATTATGGCCGCCTTGGTTTTCTGGCAAGTATAGGTAAAGATGAATTACACCTTGCAGTAAAGGCATTGGTGCAACATACTTTTATGCTTGACAAAAGAACGCTTCTTCATTTGGATGCCAATATGCCTTTATTTAATGGTGTGGCCTATGCACTAAATGAATTTACGATTCACAAGAAAGATACATCACCCATGATTAAGATTCACACTTACCTCAATGGCGAATTCTTAAATACATACTGGGCCGATGGACTTATTGTTTCTACCCCAACGGGTTCCACAGGTTATTCCCTGAGTTGCAGCGGGCCAGTTGTTTTTCCGGAATCGGCAAGTTTTGTTATCACACCCGTTTCCCCTCACAATTTAAATATCCGCCCCCTGGTTATCCCGGATAATACAATTCTTTCTTTTGAGGTAGAGGGTCGCACGGATGGTTTTTTATGCACTCTAGATAGTCGTCGTGAAATTGTAACAAAAGAAGTATTGCTGGCGATTCGCAAAGAAGCTTTTTGTATAAATCTTGTTCGTTTGAATGAAAGAAATTTTTTACAAACGTTGCGAAATAAATTGTCATGGGGGCTTGACAAAAGAAATTGATGTTAAATTTTTAACTTGCCTATATAATTTAAAGAGCGTTTCTTCGTTCTACCAAAGTCGAATAATATTAATTTGCACCCCAACTGAATAATATTANNATTGTGGTAACTGTCTTTGCTTTATCCTCTATTGTAAACGCACAAGAAGAAACTGTATTAATAGGTGAATACGGAATTACCGGAGGAGCTGCTCATTATTTTGGGGACCTCAATACAAATGCTTCTCTTAACAGGCCAAAAATATCTTTAGGGGCCTTTTATAGAAAACAATTGAATAATTACGCTGCAATTCGTTTGACCGGTACTTTTTGCCAGCTTGGCTATAGTGACATTTATAGTAATAATGAGGCGCAGCGCAGGAGAAACCTGAGTTTTAATACAAATATCTTCGAGATTGCTTTGAAGGGCGATTTCAATTTCTTTAAATATATTCCATCAGACCCAAATCATAGTTTTACCCCTTACGCTACACTTGGGGTAGGAGTATTCAGCTATAATCCCTATGCTTATTTAAATGGCGTAAAGTATTATTTGAGGCCTTTGCACACCGAAGGAGAGACATTTTACGCCGGAAGAAAAGAATACGGTACCATGGCTGTATGCGTTCCTATAGGATTTGGTATAAAATATGCTGCCTCAAGCAAAGTAAATATATCCTTCGAGATTTCCTATCGGTTTACCACCACTGACTATATCGATGATGTTAGCACAACGTATATAGGTATTGATAAATTTCCTGCTAATTCTGTTGCTGCATTATTACAAGACAGGTCCTATGCTACAGGCACTCCCATTGGTATAGAAGGCAGGCAACGTGGCTTTAGCTCTCAAAATGATGCATATGTGATAGCAGAGTTTGGCATTTCGTTCAATATTATTACCTATCGCTGCCCAACGGCCCGTTAACTTAAAAGGTTAGTTATTTCAATTTATTAATTCAGTAAGAAATTCCTCCGATGATCCCAACTTATACTGGCATCTAAAAATGTATAGGATAAAATAGAGACGAAAAGACGCATATCAATGATTATGATATTGGTGACCGTATAATGAGTATTTCCTTACATTTGCAAACCAAGTCAGGCCTGTTTACGCCTGACTTGGTTATTTAGAAACATAATGAGCCTGAAAGAAAAATTAAATTCCAAGAAGCTTCCAAAGCATATTGCCATTATTATGGACGGTAATGGAAGATGGGCTAAGGAAAAGGGAAAAGAACGGTTATTTGGTCATTATAGTGGGGTAGAAAGTGTGAGAAATATTGTAGAAGGATGCGCAGAATTGGGTATCCAAAATCTTACACTTTATGCTTTTAGTACTGAAAATTGGGATCGGCCTAAAGATGAGGTAATGGGTTTAATGGAATTATTGGTGCAAACTATCAAGCAGGAAGTATCTACACTTAATAAAAATAACATCACGCTGCATGTGATAGGAAATATTAAGATGTTACCGGTTCAGGCAAGAGAAGAATTGGATGAAGCCTGCGAAGCGACAAAAGCTAATACCGGCCTTAATTTAATTATGGCGATAAGTTATAGCAGCCGATGGGAAATAATCGAAGCTGTTAAAGCGATTGCCAGGGAGATTAAGGAAAATCAACTTGCCCCAGAAAGTATTACCTCAGGGGTTTTTGAGCAACATTTAGGCACTTCAAATTTTCCAGATCCCGAATTAATGATCCGAACAAGTGGCGAGTTTAGGATCAGCAATTTTTTACTTTATCAGCTTGCTTACAGTGAATTGTACTTTACAGATACACTCTGGCCTGACTTTAGAAAGGAAAATTTATACGAG
>PKYU01000065.1 GCA_003132765.1 Chitinophagaceae bacterium
TTTTGATAGGTGGATGAAAGCACTGATTCAATTGCTTCTCCAATGTAGTTTTCCCTGTTATAGGCTGTCATCAAAACACTAACCAATGGATTTTCCATGTAAGGACTTCAACAATTTCTTATGAGCAAATAAGGCATTCCCAAATTCAATTTTCCAACCGTTAGAAACCAGTTGATATAATCCGTAAAAATGATAATCCCGCATTGCAAGCCATTCTGTTAAATCTGCCAGATAGGTATTTCGGTTGTTTGATTTTAAAAATCCCACCTCACAATAAATTAGGGATACACTACCGGAATCAAGCATTTTTGTAGATCCTGCAAATACATTTAATTCATAACCTTCAGTATCGATCTTTAGAAAATCTATTTTATCAATACTATTTTTCAAACAATAATTATCTAAAGTATCAACTTTAACAATTTCTTCCCTTGCATTAATATCATCATTCATTAATTCATCATTTAATGAGTTCAGGGCCGAATGTTGATCAAAAAGCCTGATCGCTTTTGTGCCGGGTTCATTGCCAAAGGCGATATTTTCTATAATGCATTCCTTGTCTCTTTTTGTTTTTTCTTTTAACTCTTGGAAAGTGTTGGATACCGGCTCAAAACAATAAATGTTGGACTGGGGTTCTGTTCGTCTCAGCCATTCCCATGTCTGGCCAATGTTTGCACCTACATCAAATATGGTGGTAAGCGCGCCATATTTGATTCTCTTGTGAATATCTATATACATATCCGTGCCAATTGGTAGCGTTGCTTCCTTGTATACCCAATAACCCGTGAGCGAGGAAAATAATTTTTTAAGGAAGTGCATGGCAATTTATTATGAAACTTGGTTTATGAATAGATGTGTGAATAATATCCTGTTTAATCGTGTTCATTTTGCCAGGTATAACTTAAATGGCNNTTCAATTTCCATAAATTCAAGGACTCCCGAATCTGGGAGCTTCCGTACAAATACAGTCTTGCCGGGTGGATGTAGGCTCAGCTCTTTAAGTGTTTGGATCCTTTTATCATAGGCTTTCGCAAAATCTGAAGTGACCAGGAAGCTTCTGTAATAATCAATTGATACCGGAATAAATATTGCCAAAAAAACAAGCCCGGCAAGGGGAGGAATAATCTTTGGTGGTAAACGGGATTGCAGAAAAAATGCACCAAACATGCCATACAGCAGCATGAGAATAAATAACAACAACTCCAGGAAGAAAAAGATCCTGTTATACCCCACTGGCGTCTTTAAGGATATATAAATAACCGTCGACTGACCGATGTAACAAATAATAAATGTGAGGGAGCAATAGAGTAAAAACCTTGTTGTAATGAATCTCTTAAGGAATAAATTATCGGATAAATAAAAACCAACTAATAATCCAATCGGCAAGATCATCAATTGTTTCCAGCTCGCCAGTATAATACCGGCCATATGTTTGAAGGCGGAGATCCATCCTTTCATGATAACCAGCACGCCTAACTGCAATTTCGGATCAGGTCCCTGGATGCTGTTCAATCTTACATAGTTACCAGGAATAATAACATAAGTTACTATCCCCAGTAAAAAGAATAAAAAAGGTAACTGCGCTTTGAAGTTATAAACAATTTTTTTGTTTTCAAACCAATAACTTAAAAAATAGCCCGCGTACAGGCCAATGAATATAGCGTCGTAGTTTATCCTAGTATGTGCGAAAAGGAACAAGCATACTGAGGCCAGGAATAACCTTCCCTTAATCCAGAAATGCAACCCCAAAAACAAATAGGACAAGAAAAGGNNAGAAAAGGCAATAGACGACCTGACCTGTAACCCAGTATACCGCAAAACCATTTGCTCTATTCGAATAATACGTTATGCTAATGATCAATGTGGAAAGAAGTAAGATATCGCTTATATTAATGCTTACCTTATAATACTTCAGAATGGTTTTCAAAAGAATATAAAGGCATGAAATATTGACAAGCAGTATGGATATATTATATACATAAGGTGGTATATAATTATTCCATTTTAATAGAAAGAAAAGAACTAATGTGTTATAAATGGTTTCCCATGAAAAATACATAATCTTAAATGCAGTCCATATTCCATAATCACGTACGAGTGAGTTTAAACCAAGGTCGTCAAACATATACCGGTTATTGAAAGATATAAGGATATAACCCGTGCAAAAAACTGCAGTAAAGAAGACGATAAAATATCTGGCCGATACTTTAATTCTCATAATTTAAATACCTTTTTCACTCTAAACTATTGGGTAAATTACTCAAATCGGCTTCTCAGCAATTACAATCAAGCTACCCCCAAATGGAAGAGACACTCTACATTTTATTAGCCATTCATCTATTTTCATCAAATATTTTAAAAAGGAATTCATCACGGGATTTAAATTAATCTCGGGAGGTCTTTTGCAATTATCGCTTTTTTTTATTTTTTCTATTCCTGAAAACCAACGGGATGCCATCATAAGAGGAAAAAGAATAAAAGCAAATGAAGTAATATATTTTATTGTAAATCCCTTAACTTTAAGTTTAGTTATGAGTTCTTTTCTACTGTAACGTCTTTTATGACGGGCATACTCATCCGTCCTGCTCCACAACCATTTATATTGTGGTACGCTGATAAAAAATAATCCTCCATTTTTTAAGGCACTATATATTTGTTCAATGACCAATTCATCTGCATCGATATGTTCTAATACATCAAAGGCACCTATTGAATTGAATTCATCTTCAAAAGGAATTTTTGTAGCATCCAGTTGCGTCAGTGTGACACCTGGCAGCCGGCTCCTTGCATATTTAAGTCCTTGAAGATATATTTCGGCTCCTTCTAATTCTAAATAACGAAATTTTGATAAGCCTTTTAAAACATAGCCGGTACCACAACCAATTTCTAGAAATCTATTTTTTTGTAAGATTTTCCCCGCACAATATTTTTCTACCAATGTTTTAATAACATTGTTCCGTGATACAAACCAGAAATTTGTATTTTCTATTGCATACAAATGATAGAAACTACTTACATCAAAATCACCGTTTTCCTCAGCTAATTCAGGTGCATAGCACTTAAAACCATCTATAAATTTATATTCGGCGGTCAAAAAATTCTTTTGTACTTGTTATAATGAAATCAATATCAACATCCGATAATTCGTAATACAAAGGCAACCGAAGCAGATTATTAGAATAATTATCTGCATTTATCAGAGTCCTTCCTTCATATTTACTAATATAAAATACTGAATTGTGTAAGGATAAGTAATGGAAAACCGAAAGTATCCCTCTTTTTTTTAAAAATGAAATTAACCCTGCTCGTACTTCTGTATTTCTACAGATAATGTAAAATAGATGCCCATTTTTGGTAGCATATTCCGGGATGTTGGGAATTCTAATTAGTCCTTTCGTCGCCAATTCACTCAGCTTTAGAAAATATCTTTCCCAAATATGTAAACGCTTTTTTTGAATTAGTTTTAGATTTTCCAATTGGGCAAAAAGAAATGCCGCATTTAAATCAGAAGGTAAAAATGAGCTTCCTATATCCACCCAGTTGTACTTATCTGTTTCCCCACTGAAAAATGCAGAACGGTTGGTACCCTTCTCCCAAATGATCTCCGCCCTTTTAATAAATTGGTCATCATTTATAACCAGCATTCCTCCTTCACCACACTGGATATTTTTAGTTTCATGAAAACTGAAAGCGGCAAGGTGGCCAATGCTCCCCAGCCTTCGTCCTTTATAAAAGCTGTCAATGGCCTGGGCTGCATCTTCAATTACAAACAAGCCATATTTCTTTGCAATCTGCAAGATCGCATCCATATCACAGGCGGTACCCGCATAATGTACCGCNNCGATTGCAATCGTGTTTTTTGTTATCAGTCCTTCAATCAATTCAACATCCAAATTTGGGTTGTTCTTACCTGAATCACAAAAAACAATCTTCGCACCCCGCAATACAAAAGCATTGGCCGTGGATACAAAAGTGTATGATGGCATGATCACTTCATCTCCCGATTTAATATTGATAAGAATGGCAGCCATCTCAAGTGCGTCGGTACATGAAGTGGTAAGCAAACATTTTTTGAACTGGTACTGCTGTTCAAAAAATCTATGACATTTTTTGGTAAATAACCCATTACCGGAAATCTTACCTGATTGAACAGCCTCTAAAATATAGGCTAATTCATTACCTGATAAATATGGCTTATTAAAGGGAATTGATTTTAATTCCACAAATGGTAAATGTATTGTATAGACAAGATAGTATATCCCGCTTTTTCATAAAGTTGCATAGCAGGTATATTTTCAAATTGGGTAGTAACCCGGATTTCAGGAAATCCTTTTCTCCTTGAAAGATTATTAATAAATCCTAGCAAGGTGAGCCCGATTCCTTCACCTCTGCTATCTTCATCCACAGCCATTAATCCGATTTCTGAAATTTCTTTTTGGAATTTTAAAGAAACAAAACCCTTGCAAATGTCATTCTCTTTATATACGATTATATGATCCGCATTGATCTTGTTGATACTATCATTGATCCATTTCGTATACAATTTTTCAAATTCATTATTAGTGAAATGATCATCCCTTTTAAAGCGCGAAAATACTCCACTTTCCAGTGCAAGTTGCTTTAAATTATTACACAACCCTGGTTCATCTTTACAATGGATGAATCCCGGATTTTCTTCCCAAGCCAATTGTTTTTTATAAAAGGTGGTTTTTATATCAACTAGTTTAGATTTACATTGTTTAAAATCTAATTTGATATCTGAGAAAATATATACGAGCTTAAAAGGGTATGATTCTTTTAATAATTCTTGTTCACTTGGCACCTGGTTTTCTTCGATAACTACCTTACCAACATCGTAGCCAAAAAAATCACTGTCCCATTCCAATTTCTTAATCATATTTCTTTTCTATCACATACAAAGGCCTTTTTTTTATTCCTTCAAAAACTTTCCCAAGGTATAACCCAAGTACTCCTAAAGTAAAAATTATCAAACCCGATAAGAACCAGATTGATAAAATGATACTGGTAAATCCGGGCTCCGTGATCTGACCGGTAAAATATTTATAGAGGATATACAGGCCAAAAAGTAAAGAACTGAAAGAAAGCAAAGCCCCTAACTTAACCGTCATGCGTAAGGGTTTGTCTGAATATGCCAGCGATATTTCCATCGCAAGATGAAGGAGCTTTCGAAAATTGTATGTAGATATCCCACCATGCCGCTCTGCATGGGCAACGTCAATACTTGAATAACTGAATCCTACCCATTTGATCATTGTGGCAAAAAAGCGCAAGGGTTCCCTTAATTGGTTCACCGCCTGGATGGCTTTTGCAGAATAGATTCCGAAGTTGGAAATGGTACCATCCTGTGGCACACCGGATAGCCATGCAAATAGTTTATAGAACAAGGCGGAATAGGCCCGCTTGAAAAAAGAATCCCGCCGTTGTTTTCTCCGGGCATATACAATGTCAAACCCCTTCATGGCTTCTTCATACAAGCGTGAAATTTCTTCCGGCCTATCCTGCAGGTCGCAATCCATCANNATGGCATTGTGCTGCCCAAAGTTCCTGCTGAGCTTGATACCCTTAATCCTGGTATCCTTTCCACTATGCCTTTCTATCTTCTCCCATGAATCGTCTCCTCCCCCGTCTTCAACCAAAATAATTTCATAATCATTTGTGATGACTACTACTGATTCCTGTATCCGTTTCACCAACTCATCAATTATTTTTTCTGCTCTATATACT
>PKYU01000594.1 GCA_003132765.1 Chitinophagaceae bacterium
TCTTCCGAAGCCACCTCCTAAGCAGGTGGTCGTTCACTGGAGTTCTTGAAACAGGTGGTGTAATGTTAGGTGAAGAAGTAAGAATCAGCAGCGAAATAGAGCTGGTGAAACAAGATGTAAGTGTAGCTGCTTAATGGTAGGTTGGAATTCACAATAAGAAGCACGTTATGGAAATAAAAAGAAAATTAATAAGAACAGATACTCCGAAAGGCCAACCCGATTTTTTGGGCGCTGGTCATACGGCCCGTCCGGTGATCACAGGCAGCTTTAAGGATAGTGATCCTTTTATTATGTTAATGGATGACATGCTTGATAAGAAGGATAATAAACCTGTTGGCGGGCCGCATCCTCATGCAGGTTTTGAAACGGTGTCTTTTTTGTTAGAAGGCGAAATCGGTGATGAGGCCCACAAAATGAAGAGCGGAGACTTTCAGATGATGACAGCAGGCAGCGGCATCGTGCACACCGAAACGATTGATACAATAGCCAGGATGCGCCTGTTGCAATTGTGGCTAAACCTGCCCAGGAAAGGCAGGTGGGTAACACCAAGAGTGCAGGACTTGCCTATAGAGCATGTACTTGTATTATCGGAAAAGGGCTTTTCGATAAAACTGTATAGCGGGTCCCTGGCAGGCCTTTCTTCACCGCTTCAAAATTACGCTCCAATAATTGTGGCTGATATTACCATCGAACCTGGGGTAAAAACCATCCAGCAAATTCCTGCAAATTATAACACCTTCCTGTACATCATTAGGGNNGCAATTGAACCAGGATCAGGTCGGCTGGCTGGACTTATTAAATAACACCGGCCAAAGTGACCTGGAGTTAACAGCCGAAGCAGAAGGTGTTCGGTTGGTATTGTATGCAGGAAAACCTTCGGGTGACAATATAGTTTCTTATGGACCCTTCATTGCTGATACCTCTGAGGATATTCAACGGTTGTATAGCGAATACCGGCAAGGTAAAATGAAACACATTTCTACTGTGCCTGAAAGTCAAAGAATATTGTTGTAATGTAACGGTAATGTGCCCACGCTTTTATTAGAATGATTACATAATTGGGACAAGATACCCAGGCATAGAGGTTTTCGGCAATAGTTAATTCAAACTAAGGGCTGCCNNTTTTAAAAGCAAATTATATCATTATTTCCCTTAACTGGTCCTCGCTTCAAACAAGCTCTGGAATTGGATAGTTCATTTTATGGCTGTTTTGATTTGCTGTATAGAAATGCCCAACAGGCTTTGAGCAATTTTATCTAAACCTTTTTCTTCCCCGGTGAAATGCAATACTATATGTTTATGCGTAAGCGATTTATCCGGTTTTAAAAAAGCAGCAGGTGAAACAGATTCCAATTCATAAAAGGGGCCCATCTGCTTACCATCAGCTAAAGGCCCGTCATTATATGCATTCGCCGCATCGCCGCCGTAGGGTGGTTTTTGGCTGTTCCATTCCTGGTTTAACCATTTATTTTTCGAATCGTGTTTTATATCAAAAAGTATAATGGTCAACACGTTGTTCGCTGCATCATAACTGCCTGCCACCCCTTCTGCCGCCGCCGCATTGACACCAAGCTTACCCCTTTGCTTACCATCTGCTTTTAAAAATATATGACCATCCGCAATGGCAATTCTGTCGGCAGGGATTTCTCCAAAATAATCAGTGGTTGCAGGTTTTGTAACAGCCTTGTTATAGGGAATCACTATGGTAGTATGAACAGAAGGGGGAAACATATCCAGCATCCAGATGCATGGCGCACCACTTTCTTCGGTCCATGCAGCCATACCTGTGTTCATGATCAGATTCTCTGTTTGGTAAGCAACCGTTTTTATGGAGGAATCTCTTTGCAGATTAAATAAAAGTTGGTGGATGGATTCCGTATCCAACAGGGCAATATTTCGTTTTACCATCAGGCTGAATTGCGTGCCGGCATAATTTTCCAGTTCCATTTTCTTTGACAGTTGCACATCGGTATCGGACTTTGCATCCAGTTCCCATGGTTCATTGTCAAAAGCAGCCGGTGTTTTCCAGTTCGCGAATACCTGTTGTTTTCCTTTGGCAAAAAATAAAGAGTATTTGTTTCCTTCCGGCCCCAGCCATAAACGGTTCTCGCCTCCGTAAGCATTCATATGTGGATCCAAAGGAGGCNNCATCCAAAACTTTTGCCATTGTCACCTTCGGCAGTGCTGGTAAATACTTTGGCCTGGTATTTTGGGGAGATGATGATCTCCGCATCTCCGGTTTTTAAAACCACAGCAGTGCTATCCTCTTTTCTGATAAAATTAAGGTCGTAGCCAAAGCTACCCTTTGCATAACCGGGAGTAGGTGGATTACCGGATGGCGTAACTTCATTACAGGAGATAATAGCAGGAATTATTATTACCGCTAATACGGTTTTTGGTATCGGTTTCATGCTTTTTTATCGGTTAAGCTACAATAAAAAAATATGCTAAACCTATTCATTCGCTCTTCCTCTTTCAAAACGATCTGCTCTTTTTTCCTTTGGGTCTTGGCAGGACTTCATAGTCTGTCTTGTCCTATAATAGGCTTACGCATATAAAATTAATATTACAGCTTCGCCTTTTATTATATCTGTGGCGATTCTTGGCGCATTTACCGCTGCATTAATATGTATTCAAACTGTAAAGGCTGCTCTTGCTAACCCTGTGAAAAGTTTACAAATTGAATGGCTGTTAAAATCGGCTCAGTTAAAGCATATTTTCAGTTAGAAGATTTAAATATATTTTCATTAATTTTAGTTGCAGAAGTTGTTAACTTAGCTGCGGCCTTTACGAAGAAATTGCTTGGAATCAACGGCCATAGTTAAAACCATTTGAGGATAATACCAAAACTTACCTGAATCATTAAGATTATATTGAGCTGAAGAACTGGGCAGCTCTTTAGAAAGAAAATAATTTTTAACGGTATTGGCTTATCCGGATTTTAATATGAGATCAAAAATATTGTCTGTAATTATCCTTTGTGTCGGTATCGGAATTACCTGGATTTCCTGCATGCATCATGATGATAGTAAAGAGCCCGGCTTACCCGATGTTGTAAGCTATAACTTTCACATTCGTCCCATCTTATCTGATAAATGTTTTAAATGCCACGGTCCCGATGTTAGTAAACAGAAAGCGGACCTGCGGTTGGATTATGCCAAGTAGANNGTTCCCGGCGAGCCGGAAGAATCTGAATTATACAAGCGCATCTCTTCTACTGATTCATCTTATATGATGCCTGATCCTGAATCGCATCTCGGGGCCTTAACACCTTATGAAATAAAACTATTTAAGAAATGGATTAAGCAGGGCGCAAAATATGAAACACATTGGGCATTTATTCCGCCGAAAAAAACTGCTTTACCAGTAGTAAAGGATAAGGCATGGCCTAAAAATGAAATCGATTATTTTATCCTGAGTAAGCAGGAAGAAATGGGACTACAACATAACCCCGAAGCTGATATTGAAAGGCTATTGAAAAGGGTTTCACTGGACCTTACCGGTTTGCCGCCATCGGAGCAAATGATGAATACGTTTATGGCCAGCAAAGATTCGAACGCTTACGTCAAAGTAGTTGATGAACTGATGAATTCGCCACAATGCGGGGAGAAAATGGCGCTTCATTGGCTGGACATCGGGCGTTATGCAGACAGCTATGGTTACCAGGATGATAACATCAGAACACAATGGCCGTGGCGGGATTGGGTTATTCACGCCTTTAATAAAAACATGCCATACGACCAGTTTATTACATGGCTAATAGCCGGCGATATGTTACCCAATGCCAATAAAGAAGAGATATTAGCCACTGCTTTTTTTCGCAATCATAAATACACTGAAGAAGGGGGAATCATTCCGGAGGAATACCGTGTTGAATATAACATAGACAAAACAAAAACTTTTGGCCGTGGAATATTAGGGTTAACAGTTGAGTGCGCCCAGTGCCACGATCACAAATACGATCCTATTTCCCAAAAAGAATACTACCAGCTATTTGCTTTTTTTAATAACAGTAAAGAGGCAGGATTCGAGGGCGATGTAAGTGTTTCCAAACCAGCTAAGAAGCCCTTACTTAACATTGATAAGGATGATATTCATAACCTGCTTTCATTTATTAATGACAGGGACAGCAGTAACCTGATTGTTTCGGTTATGGGTGATCGTAATACTTTAAGAAAAACATTTATCCTTAATCGTGGTGTTTATGATCAGCCAACTTTCGAGGTGATGCCTTCAGCGCCAAAAGCGGTTTTATTTTATGATACAACAAAACTGCCACGCAACCGGCTTGGCCTTGCAGAATGGACTGCTAATAAAAATAATCCTTTAACGGCCCGTGTTTTTGTAAATCAATTGTGGCAGGAGATTTTTGGAAGAGGTATTGTAAAGACTTCCGGCGATTTCGGTGCACAGGGCGAGTTGCCTTCTCATCCTGAATTATTAGACTGGCTGGCCGTTGACTTTGAGGAGCATGGCTGGGATATTAAAAGACTGATGAAACAAATAGTTACTTCGGCAACGTACAAGCAGTCTTCCAATATCGTGGAGGAAAATTATAATAAGGATCCTGAAAATGTTTACCTGTCACGAGCGCCGAGGTTAAGAGTGCCGGCCGAAATTGTAAAGGATATTATTTTAGAAAGCAGTGGCTTATTAGTAAAAACTATCGGCGGGCCAAGTGTAAAACCCTACCAGCCTAAAGGCTTATGGGAATCAGCTACTTCTGGCAGGGGAGTACTGGCAACTTATAAACAGGACAAGGGTGAAAACCTTTATCGTCGCGGTATGTATACGTTTATAAAGTTAACCGTCCCTCCGCCTAACATGGCCATTTTTGATGCCAGTAACCGCGACCTCTGCGAAGTGCGAAGATCAATAACCAGCACACCTTTACAGGCATTAATGATGATGAACGATCCGACAGTTTTAGAAGCGTCAAGGGTATTGGCCCAAAAACTAGCAGTCGAAAAAAGTTCCGTTGATGATAAAATTACAACAGCATTTCACCGCATTATATGTCGAATGCCCCATAAAAAAGAACTTGATATTTTGAAAAATTATTTTGCAGGTCAGTTACAGGAATTCAAACTAAAAAAATTAGATGCGGATGCTACTATTAAGGTGGGAGAATATCCGTCTGATGACAAAGCAGATGTAAATACAACCGCCGCGTTAATGAAGGTGATCAACACAATTTATAATATGGAAGAAGCTATAACAAAATCCTGATCATGAATAAAGAACTATTAGAACACAATCTTGGAATCAACCGCCGTAAATTCCTTTCTAAACTAAGTTTGGGGATTGGAAGTGTGGCTCTGGGCTCCTTACTTATTCCTGACCTCTTCGGCGGTAAAAGTGATGAAGAGATGTTAGTTACAGGGCTACCGCAATTTGCGCCTAAGGCAAAAAGAATTATTTATTTATTTCAAAACGGCGCTCCTTCGCAACTTGATCTTTTTGATTACAAACCCAAATTGCAGGAAATGTTCGGGCAGNNGACTAACGGGAATGACTGCTGACCAGAAAAAATTTCCGTTGGCAGCCTCGGTATTTAAGTTCAATCAATATGGGCAAACGGGAGCATGGATGAGTGAATTGTTACCACACACTTCGAAAATCGTCGATGATCTTTGTATTATAAAGAGCATGTACACTGAAGCCATCAACCACGATCCTGCACTGACATTTTTTCAAACGGGTGCACAGGTGGGCAATCGTCCAAGTATGGGCTCATGGCTCAGTTACGGGCTCGGTAGTGAAAATAAAAACCTGCCGGCATTTTGTGTTTTGCTATCAAAAGGAAAAGGAAACGTNNCGGGCAGGGCGTTTACTCCAAATTATGGAGCAATGGGTTTTTAGATTCTGTTTACCAGGGAGTACAATTCAGCAGCGGGGAAAATCCGGTACTGTATCTCAATAATCACGACGGGATCGATAAAAGTGACCGCCGGAAAATGCTGGATGTTTTAGCAGGATTAAATGAAGAGTCTTATAGAGAAACAAATGATCCTGAAATTCATGCAAAGATTCAGCAATATGAGCTGGCCTACCGGATGCAGACTGCCGTACCAGAAGTTACTGATGTAAGTAAGGAACCTGAAGATACTATTAAACTTTACGGACCTGATTGCCTTGTGCCGGGAACATATGCTGCCAATTGTTTGCTGGCAAGAAAATTATCCGAAAGCGGAGTTCGTTTTGTACAACTCTATCACCAGGGGTGGGACGGGCATAACAATTTACCGGCAGAAATAAAGGGACAGTGTATGGATACCGACCAGGCCTCCGCCGCATTGATTACTGATTTAAAACAAAGAGGGTTATTAGACGAAACACTCGTGATATGGGGAGGAGAATTTGGTAGAACCAATTATTGTCAGGGACTGCTTACCAAAGAAAATTATGGCCGTGATCATCATCCCCGTTGCTTTACGATTTGGATGGCAGGCGGTGGCGTTAAGCCCGGCGTGTACGGCGAAACGGATGAATTCGGTTACAATATCACTCATAACGGTGTACATGTACACGATTTTCACGCAACAGTTTTAAATCTTATGGGTATTGATCACGAAAAATTAGTGTTTAAACATTTGGGGAGAAGGTATCGCTTAACAGACGTAGCGGGCACAGTGGTTAAAGGTATCATTGCCTGATATTTATCGCACGATCCGATAGCTATCGGATTGCACGAATGCAACTAATTAACTAATAAACTAATCAACTAAAACAATGGAACGCAGAAACTTTCTAAGAAATACTTCTTTAGCAATGGCTGCATTAATGATAAAACCTCCAATACCCATGAAAGAAGATACGGTTCTTGGGCAAGGTAATAGGCGATATAAATTAGATAACCACTGGAGCCACGCAGATGTGGCCAAATATCCTGTAAACGATTGCCACGAAATGATACAGGATAGCAAAGGAAGAATTCTCCTGCTTACCAATGAGACCCACAACAATGTACTTATTTATGATAAAAAGGGAAAGATATTAGAATCATGGGGCCATGAGTACCCCGGGGCGCATGGCCTTACGCTGTTTGATGAAAACGGAACAGAAGTGCTATTTATTTGCGACAACAGCCGTCACCAGGTCATTAAAACTACCATTGACGGAAGGGTGTTGATGACATTGGATTATCCTAAAGAGACCGGCCAATACACTAAACCGGAAGAATACATTCCAACAGAAACTGCGATTACGCCTACCGGGGATATATATGTTGCGGATGGATATGGGAAAGATTTTGTTATTCATTATGATGCTTCGGGCCGCTATCTTGGTTACTTTGGAGGAAGAGGGCCTCAAGAAAAACATTTGCTAAATGCACACGGTATCTGCCTGGATTTCAGGGACAACAAACAACCTAATTTGATTGTTACTTCACGCCAGCAGAATGCTTTTAAGCGCTACACCCTGGAAGGTGAATATATTAATACTATTGCTTTATCCGGTGCATGGGTTTGCCGTCCCGTTATTAAAGGTGATTATTTATATTCTGCAGTATTGCAGACAAATTCACGGCAGGGCGATCATTCGGGCTTTGTAACGATTCTGGATAAAAATTATAAAGTAGTTTCCAATCTTGCCGGTTCAGTTCCTAATTATGTCGACGGCAAACTAGATGAAATGTATCAAACCATTAAATGTTTTTCTTATCCGCATGATGTATGTATAGATGATGAAGAGAATTTATACATTGCTCAATGGAATTCGGGGAAAGTATATCCTTATAAATTATCTCCCGTTATTTGATGAAGAAATTATTATTACCATTACTAACATCATTGCTTTTCAATAATGGCTTTGGTCAACAATTGTTTCAATTAGCGCCGCCCATGTTGCAATACCATTCAGCTTTTTTTAAGGATTCGGAAACAGCTTCGTTGAAATTTGCGCAGCCAGGTACAAAAATATATTTCACGTTGAATGGCGCAGAGCCAACACAAAAGGACGCGGTTTATCGTAAACCTATTGATGTAAAAAAGTCGCTTACAACTTTAAAGGTGAAAGTATTTGGTAATGGGTTTCTTCCTTCGGAAACCGTCCAGGCTACATTTATTAAAGATGGATTGAAAATAAAATCAATTGAACAAAGTCCGCCAAATGAAAAATATCCTGGTAATGGGGCCACAACACTTTTTGATAATGAAGGTGGGATTGCAAATATGCATAGTAAAAACTTTCTTGGGTATCAGCAGGATTCAGTAGAGATAAATATAACGCTCGATAAAAAACAGCCAATACATTCCGTGTTATTGGATTTTCTCCGCGATGAAGGAAGCTGGATATTTCCACCACAGAAGATTACCATATTTTATTTTGATGATGCAAAGAATGAATTTGACATAATGAATAAAAAAGAAATTATTGCTGATACGAATGCTAAAGCAAATGCATGTGTTTTTGAATTAATAAAAGCAGGTGCAAAGGTCAATAGCAATAGATTAAAAATTATTATACAACCCCTGCAATCCATTCCGGAATGGCATCCCGGAAAAGGGAAACAGGCCTGGTTGTTTATTGATGAAATTAAAATTTATTAAGCGCATGCAACGTTGGAAAAATATCATTTTTAATACCACATTTGCGCTCAATATTTTATTGCTCTTCGTATTTATATTCGATACCAGGTTGCATATACTGCCGTGGCTGCAGGTTATAGGACGCATGCACACCCTGTTTGTACATTTCCCGATTGTGATGCTCGCGTTATGTATTTTGTGGGAATTGTTTTCGGGTTATAAAAAATCCTACGTGGTTGTTAAAGCAGAAATAGGAGATGATCTCTTATTGATTGCCGCCTTCACTTCCGTTGTCACCGCTTTGATGGGTTTATTTCTTTCAAGGGAAGAAGGTTATACAGTAGACCTGCTGGTGTGGCACAAATGGGGTGGTATATTTATTTCTTTTCTTTCGCTGGCATGGTATGTTTTTAGAGACAAAGTACGGCAGGTAAGACCGGCATTATTGAGTACAGCTCTTGCTGCAATGGTGATGATTATTATAACTGGTCATCTTGGCGCAGACATTACACATGGCCAGGATTTTCTGCTGGCCCCTGTTACTCCCGAAAAGCAAAAACCGGTGGTGTTATTTGAAGATGCCGAAGTATATGCAGATATGGTGCAGCCTATATTCGAAGCTAAATGTATGAGTTGCCACAATTCTGATAAAGCGAAGGGCAGCCTCGTATTGGAAACAAAAGAGTTGTTGTTGAAAGGAGGAAAGGATGGAAAGTTATGGGATACAACGCAGAATGATTTTGGACTGCTGATGCAACGAATTCATTTACCGCCTCAAAGTAAAAAGCATATGCCACCGCAGGGCAAGCCGCAATTAACCGAAGAAGAAGCGCAGATATTATATTATTGGATAAAAGGCGGCGCCAGCTTCACGGCTAAAGTTGATTCGCTTCCTGAAAAAGATAGTTTGCGTTTATTGGCCACGTCATTATTTCAAACGATAGAAACCGATGATTATACGTTTGCTCCGGCAGATGAAAAAAAGGTAAAAGCATTGAATAATAATTACCGGGTGGTGAAGCCGCTGGCAATAGGCTCACCAGCATTGGGAGTTGAGTTTTTTAGCATCGAACAGTTTAAACCGGAACAATTGAAAGAATTACTGGATGTGAGAAACCAGGTTGTTTCATTAAGTCTTGATAAGATGCCTGTAGGTGACGACGATCTTAAAACCATCGGCCAGTTTTCAAACCTGCGAAAACTCAATTTGTCGTTCACTAATATTACGGGTGCTACTTTAAATGAGTTGACAAAGCTGAAAGAATTAAAATCACTTTCGCTATCAGGTACGAAAATAAAATCATCTAGCCTGGCTCCGCTAGCAAACCTTCCGAAGCTAACCCACTTATTCGTTTGGAGTACCTCTATACCGCCGGATGATATAAAGAAACTACAACAGCAATTTAAAGCTACCAGTATTGAAACCGGCTTCAGGGGAGATACCGTAATTATCAAGCTAAATCCACCTGTTATACAAAACGAAGAACAAGTAATTACGCAGCCGGTGCCGCTTCAATTAAAGCATTATGTAAAAGGAGTTACTATTCGATATACAACTGATGGGACAGATCCTGACAGCGTTAATTCACCCGTTTACCAGGATACGGTGATGCTTACAAAAAAGGAAACTATTAAAGCGAAAGCATTTAAACCGGGCTGGAAAAGCAGTGATGTTATTGAAGAGATATTTTATAAAGCCGGCATAGTCCCTGATTCTGTAGCGCTCGTAAATGCGCCTGATTCGGCATATAGAGGAGATGGCGCAGCAACTTTACACGATGGCAAAAAAGGAAGTATTAATTTTCGCGATGGCTTGTGGCTGGGTTACCGTGTTAAACCATTGGAAGCATTGTTCTATTTTGATAAAGAAGTTCACATTTCCTCTATTACTGTTAGCAGCATCGTCGATATCGGCAGTTTTTTAATGCCACCACAGGAAATAGAAGTTTGGGGAGGATATAATACATCATCCCTTCATTTGCTTAAACGCATGCAGCCGGAACAGCCTGTTAAGGTAATGCCTGCATACCTCACAGGATATGACATAAATTTCATTGCTAAGAAAGTTAAGGCATTGAAAATAATATTGAAACCCGTGAGTAAACTGCCGGCGTGGCATAAAGGTAAAGATGATAAAGGCTGGGTTTTTGCAGATGAAGTTTTTTTTAATTGATTTTAATGGAATCATATTGTCCTTTAAGCCGGATTGATAATGAGACCCGGTAGTTTTCGACGGGCACTGAAGCGTAAAAATTTTCATTTATGATTGCTACCTTGGAAAACAATTTATTAAAAGTCGACATAAAACTTAAAGGCGCAGAGTTGTGCAGTATCGTTAAGAAAGATAACGGGATTGAATACATGTGGAGTGGAGATCCGGCCGTTTGGGGTAGAACATCTAAGGTATTGTCTCCTATTGTAGGTACTTGCGCTATCCTGAGTTTGTAACTACTACTGTCCGGTAAAAGTATTTAATTTTATAAATAAGGAGGTCGTTTTGACCTCCTTAAATTGGTAGTTTTGAGTTACCACACTTAAAACATCCCAATATGAACAAAAGTACCTTTTTTAGCGGACAGCCGATCTTTTCTCAATTGCTAAAATTTGTTTCGAAAGACGCTGTAATTCGCATTGCAAAAGAGTATCAAGCTGATAGATATTCAAAGCGTTTTAGCACTTATGAACATTTAGTTACGCTGCTTTATTCAATCTTTAATAATTGTAATTCGTTAAGAGAAGTGGTTACCGGTATGCTTGCATCTGAACAGCGGTTAAGTCATATGGGTATCCGTTATCATCCCCGAAGAAGTACTATTTCAGATGCAAACAACCGCAGGGATGCTAATGTATTTGGTGAGATTTACTATTACCTTTATAACAGATATGCCTCTTTTTTATCGGACAGCCGAAAAAAATCCAGGGCTTCAAAGCTTTATATTTTTGATGCAACTACTATTTCTTTATTTCAGGAAGTGTTGCGTACTTCCGGAAAAAATCCATCGGGTAAAAGAAAAGGAGGTATTAAAGTACACACACTTATCAGAAGCGATCAGGATGTTCCCTGCATGATACGCTACAGTGCAGCCGCCGCCAATGATTCTCAGTTCCTGAAAGAAGTCTTTCTGCCTAAAGGCTCGATCATTGTTTTTGACAGGGGGTATAATGATTATACAACTCTTAATCGCTTTGCCAATGATAATGTCACTTGGGTAACGAGACGACGCAAACAGCTTACTTATAAAACCCTACAGGACTATAAAAAAACTGATGATGATGAAACAATAATCAGCGATGAGCAAATTCAATTAGGATGACATTTGGGCACCAAGGTAATAGCAAGACTGGTACGGTACAAAGATGTAGCAAGTGGTGAGTTGTATGAATTTATCAGTAATAATTTCAAAATGAAGGCAACTCCTATTGCCGGGCTTTACCAACAAAGATGGCAAATAGAACTCCTATTTAAACGTATGAAACGAAATTATCCCCTTAAATATTTT
>PKYU01000571.1 GCA_003132765.1 Chitinophagaceae bacterium
TACCTCCTTAGATCAGATTTTAGCTGACATAATTTGGAAAATGTGTATAATCTTCTAAATCAAGGAAAAATGCCCAACAAATTTTCCTCTCAATGCAGCATTTAACATTATTTTTTGTCATACCTTAGTGGGGTTAAACCATGTAATCGCTATGACAGAGGATCAAATGATTCAGGGTTGTCTTGATAATATAGCTGCTGCCCAAGAGGCATTTTATAATCGTTTTAGCCCGCGAATGCTTGGTGTATGCTACCGCTTTGCCCGAAACCGGGAGGATGCTGAAGACATGATGCAGGAAGGTTTTATTAAAATATTTTCTCAAATTCAACAATTCAGATGGCAAGGGGCTCTTGAGGGTTGGGTAAGGAGAATTATTGTGCATACCTGCATTAACATATTAAAGAAAAATAAAAAATTTACTGATAGCGTTGATATTATTCATGCAAACAGCATTTACCTTAATGAAAACAATATTCCATCTTTATTGCAGGCAAAGCAGGTTGTGGAATGCATCAGATTGTTACCAATAGGATACAAGACTGTTCTTAATCTTTATGCAATTGAAGGTTATTCTCATAAAGAAATTGCTGCAATACTGGATATTGCTGAAAGTACCAGCAGATCACAGTATACGAGAGCAAAGTCAATGCTTGAGGAAGTTCTGATAAGAAAGAAAATAATTCAGCAACCGAGAGAAAGAATAAGTATGTTAACGGGTAGCGATTAAAAGCAAAGGGAAGATAGAGTTAGACTTTTTACCAATAACTGAAATTATGTGAACAATGGAACGGAGATTTACGATGAATGATTTTGAGCGATCTTTAAAAGAGCAGGCCGACGATTTTAAGATGATTCCTTCTAAAAGGGTGTGGCATGGAATATATAATGACTTGCATCCAGGCAGAAGGTGGCCATCAATTACAATGTCATTTCTGCTAATTTTCAGCCTCCTGTTTATTGGTTATCTGAATACTCATAATAAGGCTCAGCAATCTGGACCTTCTAAAATCGCTTCATCCGGCGAGTCAAATAGAAGTTTTTCAGGTGTTGCTGGCAGTATATTAAACAATCAGTTGCTTACTCCACTAATTAGTAATTACTCCGCGAATAAATCNNAATATTACCTCGCAGATATTGATGCGGAATTTGGAAGCGTACAATCAAATTCAGAGATAAAAGCTGCCTATGACCAAAATGATGCTTCATTAGATCTTCTCATTCCGGCCAGAAAAAGTTTAGGTTCTGATAAATCCGAATTAAGTGCCTATGAAAGAAATAATATCCTATTGCCTTTTGCTGCTATTTCTATTCATTTACTAAACTCAACTATTTTGAGTGATAAGATTAGTATTGATAATTTAACATNNGATAATTTAAAAAGGCAAGATGTAGTTGCTAACTTGAACGATCCTGTGTTTCAAAAAACTGATGGGTTATTTGAGGTAGAAAACCTGCAAGTTATTCAACCATTTGAACAAAATTCTTTTGACATAAATAATTTATCGATTCAAAAAGAGTTGTCAGCCAACAAAAAAATAGATATTGGTATTAGAGTAAATAAAAAAGGTAACGCACATAAAAAACAAACAACTGTCAGCCAAAATAATATTGACGAGATAAATCTTAATTATTTTGTTAATCCTCATTTTAGCACGGTTTCATTTAAGGGTCAGCCAATTAATCCCCCCTCTAACATTAATTTTTCTTCATCTATAANNAAAAGTATAACGTATTGCGTTACCAGGCAATTGGTTTTGAAACCGGGGCACAACTGAATTATAAATTTGCCAAAAGATTAGCATTAACTGCAGGTTTACAAATCTCTTATTCCGGCTATAATATTGTTTCAAATGAGGTGCATCCCACATTCGCAACATTATATCTGAACGATCCAACCAATGGGTCGGAATACTCAAGAAGCTATATTAGCCACTTTGGGGACGGTACAGGCGAAGCATCCGTTTCTTTAAGAAATTATAGCCTTCAGGCTTCAATACCTGTAGGACTAAAGTATGAACTGTGGGGAAATGATAAAATACAGTTTAATGCAGCTGCTGATTTAGCTCCTTCACTGCTTATTAAAGGAAATGCTTATGTACTTTCATCTGATGGGAATAATTACGTCAATGATCCATCTCTTCTTCGCAAATTAAATATGAGCAGCGATTTTGGACTTTCCATTTCATTCAAATCCAACAAGTTCAGTTGGCAAGTAGGCCCCAATCTCAGGTATCAATGGCTATCAACCTATGTCAAAGATTATCCTATACAGGAACATTTAATTGATTACGGTATTAGGATTGCAATATCAAGGTAAATCTTAAAAGCATCTCAAAAAATTAAACCCGGATTTCTCGATTACTTTTTTAACTGCTAATTATAAAAGAAGGTTACTGCTGAAACTATCCGGTTTCTATTTATCAGTAATTTTGCTGATGCAAAAAAGCTCATTTTCAAATTTTTTGATAATAATATTATTATTTACAGCTTGCAAGGGCAAGAATACGAAGCCCTTGCAGATAGTTGATCAACCCGAAGAACGACAAACTTTTTTTCCGGTTACGGATTTCCTTCTCGGTCAATTAAGAGAATTAGATACTATTCCTATCACACCATTGAAAATTATTATTGCGGATGATAAAAAGGATTCCGTCTGGGTGTCCAAAAAAGAGATGCGAAAATTTGCAGCTCCATTTCTCGACCCGGTTATCGATTCGGTGAATATGAATAATCTTTTTTCAGAAAAATCTTTTATGGACCAAACAATAAATGCAATCACACTGACATATGATCCCAGGGACAGAATACCTGATTCAATTAAATTAAGCCATTTTGATGTTTATATTGATCCTCAACAAAATAAAGTGGAACGAATTTATTTAGTGAAGGAAGAAATTCAAAATGAGGAAACAATAACTACACAATTAACCTGGGAGGTAGGTAAATGGTGTAGTATCAGAACGATCAGCCAGGAACCTAAAATGCTTCCTAAAGTACGTGAGGAGATTATGAAATGGAATTTTGACGATTGAATAATGGCAAATTCTTCGTTGTTTTAATTAATGAATCCAGAATGGCACCAGAGTTATTAAATAATATTATTAAATCACTCCCCAACCAGCCGGGAGTTTATAAATATTACGATGTTAAGAATGAATTAATTTACGTTGGCAAAGCAAAAAACATCCGAAAAAGAGTTAGTTCTTATTTTACAAAAACATTTACCGGTTATAAAACTTATGAACTGGTAAAGAGGATTGATAAAATTGAATTTACCATTGTTGACAGCGAACAGGATGCATTCTTGCTGGAAAACTCACTAATTAAACAATTCCAGCCAAAATTTAATATCAATCTTAAGGATGATAAAAGTTATCCATACCTGGTAATCAAGAATGAACCTTTCCCAAGGGTTTTTTTGACAAGATCAAAAATAAACGACGGATCCCAATATCTGGGCCCTTTTACCTCGGTTGGGAAGGTAAGGGAATTATTATTATTTATTAAGCAGAATGTACAACTTCGTACGTGTAAATTGAATTTAACGGAAAACAATATTCGAAAAAAGAAATTTAAAGTTTGCCTTGAATATCATTTGGGAAATTGCAAAGGGCCATGTGAAGGTTTGCAAACATCTGACGAATATGCGTCAGGACTGGCAAGGCTTAAAAACCTGATGAAAGGCAATCTGAATCCTGTAATACAACATTTTAGACGTGAAATGGAACTGTATGCAGACCAAATGGAATTTGAAAAAGCAGATCTAATCCGTAAAAAAATTGAACATCTGCAACTTTACAAATCAAAATCCAAAGTAGTAAATGAGCATATTGGAAGTGTAGATGTATTTTCAATATTGAAGGAGGGGAACCTTGCATATGTAAATTATTTAATAGTGAACGAGGGGACTATTATTCTCACAAAAACCATTCTCCTTGAGCAAAAGTTAGAGGAAACAGTTCAGGAGGTTTTGGTTTTCGCAATAGGCCAATTACGAAATACATTTAGAAGCGAATCTAAAGAACTTATTGTTCCTTTTCTGATTGAATATCCGGAAGAAGGTATTACCGTTTCAATTCCAAAAGCAGGCGATAAAAAGAAGTTGCTCGGGCTTTCTGAAAAAAATGTGAACTATTTTATAGAAGAACTGAAACGGAAGAAAATGCTTCAGCTTGAAGGTAAAAGCGATCAGGAAAAGAAATCCGTTTTAAAGCAGTTACAAAAGGATTTACATTTAACGGATATGCCGGTTCACATTGAATGTTTTGATAATTCAAATTTCCAGGGGAGTTTTCCTGTAGCCGCAATGGTTTATTTTAAGAATGGTCTGCCTGATAAAAGCCAGTATCGAAAATTTAATATTAAAACCGTTAGCGGCATTAACGATTTCGCCAGTATGAAAGAAGTCGTTTCCAGGAGATATAAGAGAATAAACGATGAGAAATTGGACTTCCCCCAACTTATAATTATTGACGGAGGAAAAGGACAGCTCAATGCTGCAATGGAAGGATTGAATGAACTTGGGATGAATGGAAGAACAACTGTAATTGGGCTTGCCAAAAATGAGGAAGAAATATTTTTCCCCGGCNNTGGGATAGCCGCAGCCTGAAACTTATCAGAAGGATAAGGGATGAAGTACATCGCTTTGGAATTAATTTTCATCGCAATCAGCGCAGCAGAAAAACTTTTGTTAATGATCTGGAGCAAATAAAGGGCATTGGCAAAAGTACAGCTGATACGCTCCTCAAGAATTTCAAATCGGTAAAAAGAATAAAGGAACTTTCCAGGCAGGATCTTGCAAAAGTAGCAGGTGATTCCAAAGCAGGTATCATAATGAATTACTTTCATGCATCAGAAAAGGATGCTCTGAAATGAAAAGGGCTGGATAAAAATCCTGCCCTTTATATTAAATCCAATATCCTATG
>PKYU01000242.1 GCA_003132765.1 Chitinophagaceae bacterium
GCATTTTTTTTGGACCTCTCTCCAGGAAGGAACAACTTATAGTATTGGAATTACAAATTAAAGAGGCTGTACAAAAAGGCGCAACAATTATAACAGGTGGAAAAAGGATTAACAGAAAGGGATATTATTTTGAGCCTACTATACTTACAAACGTCACTAACGATATGTTGGTAATGAAGGAGGAATCTTTCGGGCCAATAATANNAAAGTGAATAATGATGAAGAAGCTATTAAGCTGATGCAGGAAACTGAATATGGTTTAACCGCTTCGGTTTACAGCACAGATAAACAAAGAGCTGAAAAAATTTTACAACAGATCAATGCCGGTAGCGGCTACTGGAATTGTTGCGATCGGGTAAGCGCCTCTCTTCCATGGAGTGGCAGAAAACATTCAGGTATTGGTGTAACCCTTTCCCATGCAGGGTTACGGGCATTTGTAAAACCTAAAGCCTGGCATTTTAGATATTAATTTCTTTACCTGAAAAGGGGAATACAATCCCCAAAAAAAACTTTCTCCTGCTTTTTAAAATTGAATTTTCTTAGCTCCTTTTTTCATTTGGGATGGAAAGGTTCAGGAAAATAAATAATTGATTTTTACGCAAAAAAGTGTTTGTTATACTTTTTTGATAAGTATATTGGTACCCGATATTTATATCAGATTCTTTCCATTTCCATCGTAAGCCATTAAAAAGATGATCCTGGTCAAAGGATGAAATTCCTTTTTCAGTTCTGTAAAACACTTCATTAAAAAGATAGTAATAGAGCGAATGTGTTTCGTTGAATCTCCTAATCGGATAATCAAAGCTGTTGAAGAGACGGTACCGGTGCCTCAGAACCATTCCGGGAGCGTTATAATTTAGAAAGCTTAACTCATACAAAGCGCGGTTAATATTTTTCAGTTGACCCAATTCATAACTCTTGCTTGCCCCAAGCATAGTTCTCAATTCATAAGCATTACTCAAAACCCCGTCTTTATTTTTTAAGGTGATATCCTTAAAATAGGCTATAGGAGAAGACATTAATTCCCATCTACGGGGCAATTTGTAATAGATCCAAACCCGGAAACTATTTGAAAGATTGTACTGAAAAATATTTTTGTTCCCCGCGAGGTAATTTGATTGGCGACGATATTGTAAGTCAACGGAGAGGATCCAATGTTTATTAACTTCTTTTGTTAAGTTAAGTTTCGACCAGAATTCATGTTGCTCCTGAGCATACAAGTGATTACTGAAAAGTAATGCAGCGAAAACAATTCTTTTTACAAAATCATTCAAATTCATAAGCTTATTTAGCAAGTATTTCATGCGCAATGATATAAATACCCATAACAAGTACAAACCAACCAAACCCTTTTTTCAAATGGTCTCCATGAATTTTTCTATTTAATGCGCCACCAATAAAAATGCCCGCAATTGCGATGGCAGTAATTTCAAAAAGGAAGATCCAATCAATATTGAAATGCCCAAGGTCGCCGGTAAAACCGATCAGGGAATTCAGCGCTATGATAAAGAGAGAAGTACCCACAGCTTCTTTCATTGGTAATTTTACCAGCAATACCAACGTAGGAATTAAAAGAAAACCTCCTCCAGCTCCCAGCAGCCCTGTAACAAAGCCTATTCCAATGCCGTATGTTAATAATTTAGGAAGATTTATTTTTGAATTACCTCCATTTGCCGGTTTCAAATCACTTTTACTTCCTCTTATCATAGATAAGGAAGTTACCACCATGAGAATAGCAAATAATACCATAACTAATACTGATTCTGTAACCTGGAAATTTCTGATGGAACCGAAATTTTTAGGAATATGAGTTATGAGAATTTTGCGTGTAAGGAATACCGTTGTGATGGATGATATACCAAAAAGCAGAGCGGTTTTTATTCTTACAAGGCCTTTAAGATAATTGTTAAATGCCCCGACAAGACTGGTAGAACCAACTATAAATAGCGAATAAGAGGTTGAAAGAACCGGGTTTACGCTAAATAAATATACCAATACAGGGACGGTTAAAATAGATCCGCCACCTCCGATTAATCCTAATGAAATACCTATCAATAAAGAAGCAAAATATCCAAAAATTTGCATGGGGCAAATTGGTTTGATTCACCTAAAGATAAGGTGATTAATGTCACACCCGAAGGCTATCCAGGTTTACAATTTCAATATTTTGACGATTAACCTTTATTAAACCTTTTTCAGCAAGTTTCTTAAGTAACCTTGAAACTACTTCCCTCGAAGTGCCAAGTTCTGATGCTATTTGAGCATNNAATGAAATATTCCGGTTGTTGGATATTTCCGAATGTTTCTTCAGATACATTACCAATCGTTCATCCATATTCTTAAAGGCTACAGCGTCAAGTGTATTTAATAATTCTTCGAACCTTGCCCTGTAGGTCGAGAGTATAAATTGGTACCAGGATTTGTAATCTTTCATCCATTGCTCAACTAAACTTACAGGTATAGCCAGAACAGTGGTGGGCTTTACTGCCCGGGCTTTTATTTCACTGGTTCTGTTTTGTACAGCACATATTATTGCNNTTCTAAATGATACAGAAAGATTTCATTACCTTCCTCGTCCTCTCTGAAGACCTTTACTAATCCTTCTTTTACAATCAGCGTGTTCCTGATATTCTGACCGCTTTTCATCAAATCTTCACCTTCAGCAAATTCAAGGATGCTTGAATTTTGTTCAATTTCTTCCAGCAGGCCGGCATCAAACAATGGAAACAAGTCTCTTATTTCAAAATCTTTTAACATATACACTATGTTTTAGAAAACTAATAAAATAAAATATCTTGAAAGGTATATATAAAGAAATCGCCACCAAAATCAACAAAGAATAAATTTTAAAGTGAATAATAATTTTGCGAAATGCAAATATCCTTTAGAAAAGGTGAAGTATTGAGACGAGCGGATTATTCTATTATTTTGGGATCACCCTGTTTCTATAAATTGGTATATGTTCTTTCCTTTTCAACAATACCGAAACCACAATAATACCAATGAAGAAACCTGAAATTATTGTTACTGCCAGATCATAAATTAATTGCTTTCCTTCTAACGTAGTAAAGTATAATCTAAAATTAACCACTGATACCATCATCAATCCGACCAGTATCCAAAAATTAAAGATTCTTTTCTTGCGGGTATTATAACCTTTCGGCATTTTGAAAATAATTATTATCATTACAATACTACCTATAATCGAGCTTGCATCCTGGACAAATCCTGCTCCCGTAATTTCATAATCAAAAATACCCATACCATTCTTTAGCATAGGAACGTTATTTGCAAAATATCCCCAATCATGAGTGAAGCTATCCCAAAAAATATGGGAAGCAATCCCAACCATTAATGAAATAATGACCACTAATACATTTTTTCGAAAATATTTATTCCAATTCACTTTTTCAAAGACTGAAAATCTCGCATTCAAGCCAAATGGGAGATGTTCGATCAGTGTATTACGGACTACATTATGATAAAGAAATAGCAGGATTAATCCGAGTGGGAAATCAAACCAGAAAGCCCCAGGCCATGTGTGACTATATTCACTGTAATCCCTCAGCCGGATAAAATATTCAAAATCGGGTGTCATGCTTCCAATAATTAATGCGCTAAGAGAATAATATCTTTTTGGAAGATAGGTGGCCGGCATAACTATGGCAGGATGGGCAAAAGTGAATGGCATAGAGTTTTCAAAACAGGTTTAATAAATGATTTAAATTCTGTTATTAGAAAGATGATTCTAATATTAGTAATTAATGAGTAACGGATAAATTACTGCATTATTTGTAAAATTATCAATAACGCCCAACTTAATCCGGATTTAATGATAAGAATTTGTTAATGAGGAGGAAAAATCTATTTTTAAAATAAAGGAAAAATTAACGCCTAATTTTTTTTAAGGATATCCTTCACAAGATATTCTTCTTTCTAAAGGAAATATTAGGTATAAAAATCTTCTTTGAAACTCCCTTGNNCCTATCTCCCCGGTCGCAAGCAATGAAGACAATCATTCCGGAATGCAATTCCTGCGCAAGCCTTATAGCTGCCGAAGCGGCGCCTCCACTGCTCATCCCGGCAAAAATGCCTTCTTCCTTTGCCAGCTTTCGGGTCATTTCAGTTGCCTCGACCTGTGTTATATCCATGATCCTGTCAACCCTTGATGGTTCAAAAATTTTTGGCAGATATTCAGCAGGCCACCTCCGGATGCCGGGTATGGAAGAATCTTCGTCAGGCTGACAGCCAACAATCTGGATTTTATTATCTTGTTCTTTCAGGTATCGGCTGCANNTCCTTCCAGATTTCCGGACCGGTAGTCGTATAATGGGCCATATAATTATCTGGATTCGAAAATTGATTTAAAAGAAAAAATTTCCCCGAGGCAGCTTTTTCTTCAGCATAATCCCTGCAACTTTCTATTGTTTCCAGGAGTGTAACCTTCGCTCCAAATGCCTGCATGGTCAACACCCGCTCCCGTGTGGAGGTGGATGGCATAGCTAATTCTATTTCAATACCGAATAATTTTGCCATTAATGCAAGTGCTATGCCCGTATTTCCGCTGGTTGCTTCAATAAGTTTCGAATTCTTGTCTATTTCTCCTCTTTCCAGGGCGCTTTTGATCATGCTCAATGCGGGCCTGTCTTTTACACTGCCGCCCGGGTTATTCCCTTCCAGTTTGGCAAAACATTTAACCTTAGGATTTGGATTAAGATTTTGAATCTCAACTATTGGCGTATTGCCAACTGTATCTAAAATGGTAGCCATTAATTATGAATTTACTATTTTACCTTCAACTACAGTGATTTCAGGGCTATGGTAAACCAATGTGCCAGGAGGAATACTTTTGGTGAGCCATACATTACCTCCAACAATGCTGTGATGACCAATAATGGTTTCCCCACCCAAAATGGTGGCTCCTGAATAAATTATTACATGGTCTTCTACGGTTGGATGCCTTTTTTTAAAGCCCATTGATTTATCAATGCTCATCGCCCCCAAAGTTACTCCCTGGTATAATTTTACATGATTCCCAATTTGTGCAGTCTCTCCAATTACAATACCTGTTCCGTGGTCTATAAAGAAGTGATCGCCAATGACAGCGCCGGGGTGTATATCAATACCGGTTTTTGAATGAGCATATTCGGTGAGAATACGCGGTAGAAGCGGAACATTCAGAAGTAATAATTCGTGTGCTATCCGGTAAAAACATAATGCAAAGAACCCAGGGTAGGCGCGAATTACTTCAAATTCGGTCCTTGCTGCGGGATCACCGGAAAGTAGAGAATAAATATCTGTATTTAATATTTTGTAAATATCAGGAACTACTCTAAAAAATGAATTTGCTATTTCCTCATTATTGCAATTTCTACAGGCCCTGGTGGCTTCCAATATCTGGATGAGTTCATTTTCAAGATTTTTGAATTCATCTTCAATCTGGCCGGTAGATGAATAGGACGAAATTGATAACTCAGGGTATAACATACCTATAAGGCTCAAAGCCCATGAAGCAATAACCTCATTTCCGGGAACAATTTCTTTTCGCTGTTGTTTATCCAGGAGTTGTTTAAAAAAATCTGGGTTCATTATTTAATTTTCTAAAATTATAATTTTTGTGCCACCACTTTTTTGGTCGTTTCATTCACCTCAATATTCCAGGTAATTACCGTACCGCTCCTTCTTAAAGTTTCTGCAACTGAACAATGCTTGTCCATTGATAAAGCAACTGCTTTCTTTACTTTTTCAGGGTCAATAATTCCTTTAAACATAAATAATAATTCTACCGATTTCCATAACGATGGAATTTTATTTGGCTCTCTTTCTCCTGATATCCGTATAGTAAAATTTTCAATTTCTTGTCTCTGCTTTTTCATTATTGAAGCAATCNNATCTATTGCGCTGCAACTTCCTAATGCTGCCAAAACAAGTTGCATTGGCCGAAATCCAAAATTTCCACCTCCATTTTCAAGGCTGGCGTCTGTTTGCAATGCATGTCCATTTTCATCAATAATTTCAAAGCCAAAATCACCATTTTTTCTTTCTAGAGTTATCCTGTTCATAATTCATTTTATTGTAAAAATAACAAAAGGCGACCTGGTTTGTTTTAAGCAAGCTTTAATATCGTGGTAAATTTTAAGGAAATTGGAGGTGAGGAGGAACCACATTTTTCTCTATTCATCAATGACTTTTTTTA
>PKYU01000623.1 GCA_003132765.1 Chitinophagaceae bacterium
AGCTTTTTTTATCCTTGCCGCCTTATTTGCCCAAACAATGAATGGGTCCTTCATTGTATTGGATTTTTATACTCATGCAGCCGAATATGCAAAAAATTGCATCAATAAGGATAAACCCGCCATGCATTGTAATGGCAAATGCCAGATGATGAAAAAATTAAAAGCTGGGGAAACGAAGGATCAGGAAAATCCGGAAAGGAAAGGCGGGAATAAAAATGAGATTGCGCTTTCTTCCCGGTCATTTTTTCCTTCCATAACCGTNNCCATTTTCTGGCGGCAATATTATTGACCGGTCCTTTGCTATTTTCCATCCGCCGCAGGTCTCATAATTAATCCGGGTTAACATTTTTTTCTAATCAAATTTGTTTGATACAGCACGTCTCATAGAGAATGCCTGACGTTTTGCTAAATAGGAGTATTTTCAGAAGTCCATTACCTGCAATAGTTTTTTACAGGGAAGTCTACCCGCTGTTGCCAAACAATTTTTAATTCTTTAACATTATTGTTCAACTAAAAAATCTCATTTTTTTTTGAAATCATTTACCAGCAATGACTCTAAGCGCTCTCTCCCCGGGAAAGGAGGTGGGGGTGAGGTCTTAACATGCAATGAGTTAATAAGATTCGTCGCACAACAATAATTATTTAATATTAATAGAAAATGACAAAAAATATATTGATCCTTTTATTTCTGTCTTTTGCATCAGCAGGCTTTTCGCAGAGGATAATAAAAGGAAGAGTAATTGATAAAATCACACAGGAACCATTCGTATATGCAGTTATAACCGATGGTGCAAAAGGCCAAACTGCTATAACTGATCAACAGGGTAATTTTGAATTGAAGGGCAAAAATGCAACTGATTCCATCCACATATCTTTTGTGGGTTTTCAACCCGCCGCAACCGCAATTAATAGCTCAGACCATTTTTATGTGATAGAAATGAATCGCGGTGAGGTAGATTTAAAAGGAATAACCATTCAGCCAATGCCTAACAATGCTATGTTTACAACCATTAGTAATATAGACCTGAATATGCATGCGCTGAATTCCGCACAGGACCTCATGCGGCTGGTGCCAGGCCTTTCTTTGATGCAACATCAGGGCGGGGGAATTGCCGATCATATTTTTTTCCGCGGGTTCGATGCAGACCATGGAACAGATGTTAGTGTATCCGTGGACGATATGCCGCTGAACCTTGTATCCCAGATACACGGGCAAGGGTTTTCGGACCTGCATTTTGTAATCCCTGAATTGGTCTCCGGGCTGGAATATGGCAAAGGCCCATACTACGCCGATCATGGGGATTTTAATACCTCCTCATATCTCGCCTTCAAAACAACAGATGTGCTGGACAAAAGTGAAGTAAAACTCGAAGGGGGAGAGTTTAATACCGGCAGGCTCATTGCCGCACTTAACCTTTTAAGCGACAAAGCAAAGCAAAGTGGAGAAAGCGCTTACATTGCAGCGGAGGGCTTCTATACCGATGGACCGTTTGACTATGCAGAACATTTTAACCGCGGAAATATTTTTGGCAAATACATTACAAAGATTTCTCNNCTCCCAAAACGCAATTGAAAGTTACTTTTTCCACTTTCAGCAGCCTTTGGCGGTCTTCCGGTGAAATACCTTTACGGGCAGTAAGCGAGGGACTCATCAGCAGGTGGGGTTATATAGATAGTGCGCAGGGAGGCAATACCTCAAGGACAACTGCTATTTCCCGCCTCACCACGGCCTTATCTGACAGCCTCACCCTGCAAAACCAGTTTTATTATATGCGGTATTTTTTTAATCTGAATTATGATGAAACTTTTTTTGCTGACGACAGCATTAACGGCGATCAATTGAGGCAAAGAGAATCCAGGGATCTGTATGGTTATAACGGGAAACTTTCTCACCATGCTTATCTGAACAATGGCGTTTTAACGTCTACTGCCGGCCTTGGCTTCCAGATGAATTACATCCACGGCAGTGAACTCAGCCATACTAAAAATTACAATGAAGTGCTGGANNAATGGATGCTGATCGGTTACGTTGATGAGCAATACCGCACCGGCAAATGGTTGTTCGATGCAGGGCTGAGAATAGATTACCTGAATTTTTATTATAAGGACTTTCTCAACCCGGTGCAACCGGCTATTGGAAAATCAATTGTTAGTCCGAAGCTCAATGTTGAATATACCTTCAATGACAGAATCCAGTTTTACGGAAAGTTGGGAAAAGGCTTTCATTCCAATGATGCGAAAGTAGTTGCAGAAAATGTCGGCCATGAAGTGTTGCCTGCTGCATATGGTGGTGATTTGGGAATTAACTGGAAGCCCGTTCCCCAATTATACCTCAATGCTGCTGTATGGTACCTGTATCTTCAGCAGGAATTTACTTATGATGGTGATGAAGGAACCTTTAGTCCCGGGGATCCTACAAAGAGGCAGGGTATTGACTTATCCGTCCGCTATGAATTCAGCCGCTGGTTGTATGCTAATTTCGATATTAACTTCTGTAAGGCAAGAGATGCTACAGCGCCAAAAGGCGATAATTATCTTCCATTATCTGTTCCGTTATACAGTACAGGTGGTTTGTACGTGAAGCTTCCTAACGGCATAAACGGAGGATGGACTGCACGGTATATGAAGGACCGCCCTGCTACAAGCGATAATTCTCTTATCGCCAAAGGATATTTCCTGAACGACCTTACAGCAAATTACACACGAAAGAAATATGAAATAGGCCTTGAAATACAAAACCTGTTTAATGTGAAGTGGCGGGATGCACAATATGAGGTAGAATCGCAATTGAAAAATGAAGCGGCGCCGGTAGACGATATCAGCTTTACACCGGGTATGCCGTTCTTTGCCAAATTGAAGTTTGCAGTATTTTTTTAAAATATTGTTTCCGTGAAGTGCCAGATGCTGATGTCCGCCGGGTGAGCGGGAAAATTCCGGGGCTATTCTGGATACGATTAGGAGAGGTACTGACAGCTGAGTTGAAAATAGATGAATTTCTCTTCTATTAATTTTCAATTAACTCACAGTAAGAGATAAAATAATTCAACAACCCTTAATTATCTTCATCGCTTCAAAAATATGATTCTTAAGAAATGACTTATAAAAGTTTAATTCAATCTGGTAAAATGAAAATATTTATAATTTTTATAGCGCTTATGCCTTCATGGGGGATTGCCCAAAATAAGAGGAGTAGCATCAGCGGAAGAATATTTAATGCGGACGGAAGCCCGGCTTACGTAACGATGGAATTGCAAAAACTGAAGAAAAGAACAATTTCCGATATCAACGGAAATTTCAGTATGCGTAATCTTCCAGAAGGGCCAGATACACTAATCATCACATCGGTGGAATCTGAAACTTACAGGCAGCCTGTAAATCTTGCAAACGGGGAAACTGCCAACCTCGGGGATATANNCAAAGCAGGGCAATTGCAGAATATAGAGGTGCAGGGCCGGACAGCACGTTCCTACAAAAGCGATTATTCCTTCCTTGGAACAAAAACACAAACTGCATTGATTGATATTCCTCAATCCATTTCTTCCATTACGAAAGAGATGATTCTGGATAAGATGGAATTTACCCTGAAAGATGCCGCAGATGAAGCTGCGGGTGTTAATCAATATTCGGGATATGATGAATATTCTATCAGGGGTTTTAAGGCGGAAAATGCGAAAATGATCAATGGTCTGCGGGGCTACAGCACTATGTTCAACAATATTATGCTGGTTAACGTGGAAAGAATTGAGGTGGTGAAAGGACCGTCTGCAACGCTATACGGTAATTGCGATCCGGGAGGCACCATCAATTTGGTCACCAAAAAACCGTTGCCTGATAATGAGGCGGGCTTCAATATTTATGGAGGCAGTTGGGATCATTTCAGGGGGGAGGGAGATGTTACGGGTCCATTAAATAAATCCAAAACCCTTCTGTACCGGTTTAATGCGGGCTATGATAATACAAAATCCTTCCGGAATCTTTACTATGCACAATCCTACGAACTGGCGTCTTCTTTTTCATTCATTCCCAATGATAAGGTGCAATTGAACCTGGATATTTCTTTATCTCATATCAATACCATCCTCGACCGTGGGCAGCCCGGTTTTCAGAATGATATCACTTTGAAGTTAACGCCCATAAGCCTTACAGCATCACAGCCCGGAGATTTTTTGCATGAAACGGACTTTGCCGGCAACCTGATATTTTCTTATAAGATCAATAAGCACATCAGTTTCAACAGCGGCTATCTCAATTACATTACCTGGCAAAATGTTGCGGAACATGGTGTACAAAGCTATATCACTAACGATTCCGTTAACCTTTATTACTCTACCTGGAACTACCACACAGTTACCAACACGCTTACCAATTATTTTACTTTTCATTTTAATAAAGGAAAATTCAGTCACCAGTTCTTAGCCGGCTACGACTTCATAAAAAGTGCTGTGGACCTCAACCAGCAATATTTTGAGCTTCCCGACCAGTTTGGAACCGGCAGTGGCATTGTGGGGACATACAGTTTAAAGAACCCGAAATATATTACAGGGCCTGTCAGCAAATACCAACTATCAGACTACGATTCAGACGCTTCAGATGTAGACGCTTCTGTTTATCAAACACAGGGAATTTATATACAGGAGCAGGTTGCTTTTGATAAATGGAAATTGCTGATCGGGCTAAGGGAGGAAATGTATAGTTCAGGCGATGATGATANNAAAAGAGAATATCTTTCTTCCGCGTGTTGGTTTGGTATACGGGATAAAACCGAACGTAAGTATTTACGCAACTTACAATAATGGCTTCGATCCCTTTGAAGCATCTGTGGCTACACAGGTTTTTGATGCGCCTTTTAAGCCGGTAACGAGTGAATTATTTGAAACAGGAGCCAAAGCAAATTTTTTCAATAATACACTGGCAGCAACCATTGCATTATATCAACTAACCTTACACAATGTGGCGGTAAACGCGAATGATATTTCCAACCCGAATCTCTATGTGCAGCAAGGGGAAGACAGATCCCGGGGATTTGAGACTGAAGTAAATGGAAATATTCTTCCCAACCTGAGCATTGGATTATCGTACGCATATTGTGTGGCAAGAGTGGTGGAGAGCAAGATCGCTTCACTGGTTGGTTCATTGGTAGAGAATGCACCAAAAAACACCAGTAATAGCTGGATAAAATATATTTTTGATAAGGGCCCGTTAAAAGGGTTTGGAATTACCGCAGGGCACTCGCAGGAAAGTGCGAGGAATACTTTAGATCCCAGGGTAATATTGCCGGGATATGTTATTTTAAATGCAGGCATCCGCTATGAACATAAACATGTTATAGCTGCAGTTAATCTGAATAATATTACTAATAAAACGTATTGGATAGGGGCGTACAATAATGTCAGCAAATGGCCCGGCGCTCCCCGCAATATTATGATGAGTGTTGGTTACAGGTTATAGGAAATATTAAATGCGGCAATTTTGCATAACGAAATTAACTTTGTAATATAAAAAATTGTACTATGGGAGTTAAAGAAAATTTTACCATTAAAGGAGAACATTTACTTCAAAAAATAAAAGAACTTATTGAAGAAGGCAATGTCCGCAGAATTACAATTAAAGATAAATCGGGAAAAGAACTGATGACCTTTCCCTTAACCTTTGGCGTGGTAGGCGCTGTGCTGGCGCCGGTACTTGCAGCTATAGGCGCTTTGGCCGCACTGATAGGAGAGTGCACGATAGCTGTGGAAAGGGAGANNAATGCCTTCCCCGCAACCTGCTCTTTCACCCCGTCCAAACCAGGCAATACCTTATTTTGGGTTAGCAATATTATTATCTTTTTAGAGATTCAGGTAATAACATACTTCAAATCCGGAAAAGGCTTTAGTATATATATTATTAAAGGAAAAACCCTGGAAGGAAAACCTGTTTTTCTGAAAGGAATAGTTACGTTAATTAGGTGATGAGTACTCGGCCTTTGTAAGTATTCACTCCCCCATAATGGCGCAATCTTCCAACTTCCTTCAAGGATAAAGAAAGTGGTGCTGGCGCGAGTTTGGTAGCTTGGCTTTGTGTGTTGGCTATCCTTCCCGTAGAACGGGACTAGTCGTGCCATAGAAAAGAGCGATATACTTTTGAGTAAAAGAATGAATTTTTAAAAAGAGAACCCGAAATAATTAAGCGGTAGTTAGTATTAACACGNNTTTTGATGTTTTTATTTTGGATAGGGTTCTGGCTGGTGTTATTTGCCAACGACTGAAGTTTCAGAGGTTCTGGAAATCAACTCATACCCATTCAGGAAACGGAGGTGGATGTGAGGAAGGAAATTCTTACCATTAAAAGGGTTGTGATC
>PKYU01000590.1 GCA_003132765.1 Chitinophagaceae bacterium
GAGGAAGTTATAAGGCGGTACGCCAAATATCAGGAAGGAGAAGACAAAAGAGAAGAAAGGCAAACCAGGAATTTTGATTTGTTCTCGCCACCGCCAGAGCCCTAAAGAGGGCTTTGCCCGATGCTTTCAACCCACCTTCTCAGAAGGTGGTGGTTGAGTCTTCCTTAATTTCATTTTTCGAGGAGTTTCCCGACCTTACCGTTTCCACCCGCTAAAAAAACACCGTTACCTTTTTTTGCCTTCATGCATACATTAAAACTTTCCTTTGAAATCCACGTCCATGTTATACCATCATTGTTACTAATGTCAACACCGTTCAGGCCGCATGTCATCCATTTATTTTTATTGAGATACTCAACACAACTTCTATATCCGTGTGGGGGTATAAAAGGATAAGTCCAGTTAATGCCAGCATCAATCGTAATTACGCAATTCTTTTCACTAGAATCAGGTGTATTGAAATCGCCTCCAACAACGATAAATGTTTTCTTATTTTTTAATGCAATTGAATTTGCCCCGGTGCTTTCCCTTCCCTGTATTATGGGAAGGTTGATAATTTTGTCTTTAATAAATAAACGGGAACGAAGCCCTCCCGAAATAAAACAAGCGGCATCATTTCCGATTTTTCTGATGTTTGTACCGCTGGCAGCAAAGCAGGCTTCACCACTGTCAGCACCCGGATAATTTTTCATAGGAATATTTTGCCAGGTGTTTCCGCCATCAAATGTTCTCGAAATAAAAAACTTATTATTAATTGGGTCACCGATAACAATACCACTTTGGTCGTTCCAGAATTCCATCGCATCAAGAAAGATACCTTTTGTTTTATTGAAATAAACNNACCAGTTTCCAGGTTTCCCCTCTGTCTATCGTTCTTAATATATAGGCTGGTTCTCCGATGCCCATTACTACAGCGATCAATTCATCAAATGCTTCTATATCCCGAAAATCAGTCTTTTCAAAATCCTTTACCTGTATCCATTTCCAGGTATTTCCCCCGTCAATAGACCTGCCAACCATTCCATTACTCCCGCTCNNCCTAAGCCCTCTTAAAGAAGTCTTTGTTCCGGTTGACAGAATTTTAATTTCCTGGGCAGATATATTGGTACAGATGAATATTAAAAGAAAAAGAATATTTTTCATCGGGATGATTTTGTGTCGAAAAGAACGTAAAGATAAAGCCAATGTTCCTAGTGAAAATCAGGGAACCAATCCATAAAGGATTACAATTTTCATCTCATTACTTATAATTCATAACTCTAAACTATTTCTCTAAATTTGGCAANNAATACAAACAATTGGTGTCCGTTACATTTGCTGCGCACGAAGCCATCGTAAAATGCAGGTTATATCTTGATAAGAAATTATCTGAATCAGATGAACTTTTCTATGGCATAAATACAGGCTTTGGATTTTTGCAAAATGTAAAAATTGATAAAGAACAATTGCGTGCCTTACAAAGCAACCTGTTATTATCTCATGCATGCGGAATGGGAGAAGAGGTTCCTGAAGAAATTGTAAAACTGATGATGATGCTCAAGATTAAATCTTTGAGTTATGGTTATTCTGGTATCGGAATCGAGGTGGTGAAGCGTTTGATGGATATGCATAATGATGGAGTATTGCCTGTTATATATACGCAGGGTTTCCTTGGTGCTTCCGGTGATCTTGCTCCTTTGAGTCATATGTGTGTCCCATTGATTGGATTCGGGGAAGTAAGATATGATGCAGTAAAAATGAAAGCAGCTGATGCATTGGCAATACTAAAATGGAAGCCGGTTGAACTGCAAAGCAAAGAAGGATTAGCATTAATTAATGGCACCCAATTTATGAGTGCTTATGGGATGAGCGCTCTTGTAAAATCTGAACGTTTATTGGAATGGGCGAATATTATTGAAGCTATTTCTTTTGACGCATTTGACGGCAATNNTCTTAATCATCACAAAAAATCATTGCAGGATCCTTATTCTTTTCGGTGTATCCCCCAGGTGCAAGGGGCTACAAAAGATACCTTTGATTTTGTACTTCGTACATTTTTAAAGGAAATTAATTCAGTTACTGATAATCCAAATATATTTCCTGAAGAAGACCTGATATTAAGTGGCGGAAATTTCCATGGTCAGCCTTTAGCGCTGAGTTTGGATTACTTGGCCATAGCCATGAGTGAAATCGCGAATATTTCTGAACGCCGCATTTATCAGCTCTTAAGCGGTCAGAGAGATCTGCCTTTATTTTTGGTAAAGAATCCCGGGCTTAATTCGGGGCTCATGATTCCCCAATATACTGCCGCTTGAATAGTAAGTGAGAATAAACAACTTTGTACTCCTGCATCTGTGGATTCTATTTCCAGTTCCAATAACCAGGAGGACCATGTGAGTATGGGCGCCAATGCGGCTACAAAATGTCTGCGGGTAATTAATAATGTAGAAAAGGTTTTGGCAATTGAAATGCTAAGTTCGGTGCAGGCAATAGAATTTCGGAGGCCTCTTAAAACATCACCTGTTTTGGAAGAAATAATTTTAGCTTTTCGTGAAAGCATATCTTTCAATGAGGTGGACAGATTTTTACATGACGACATGAAAAAGTCAGTTGAATTTATAAGGACTTATGAATTATGATTTAGGTGTAATGTGATATAATTATGAATTTTCAATTTCAATTATTGAATTCCGCAAAAGATTAGAAACTATGGTTAAAAGAAAATATGATCCTGTAAAATACAAAACGCCAACAGGCACCAATCTCAGTTGTAAGGGATGGATACAGGAAGCAGCATTGAGAATGCTGTTGAATAATCTCGATCCGAAGGTTGCTGAGCGGCCGGACGAATTGATTGTTTATGGAGGTAGGGGAAAGGTAGCAAGAAATTTTGAATGCCTTGACCTTATCATCAAGGCGCTCAAAGATCTTGAAAATGATGAATCACTTCTTATCCAAAGCGGAAAGCCAGTAGGCATTTTGAAAACGCATACCAATGCACCGCGTGTTTTAATTTCCAATTCGCAGTTAGTTCCGAAATGGGCGACATGGGAACACTTCGATGAGCTTGAAAAAAAAGGCCTGATGATGTTTGGGCAAATGACTGCCGGCTCATGGATCTATATCGGAAGCCAGGGTATTGTTCAGGGAACTTATGAAACCTTCGGGGCCGTGGCTAAGAAGCATTTCGGGGGGACGTTAAAAAATACCTTGAGTGTTACTGCCGGCCTTGGCGGAATGGGTGGTGCCCAGCCACTTTCTGTTACCATGAATGAAGGCGTATGTCTGGCAGCTGAAGTAGAAAAGTGGAGGATTGAAAAGCGGATAGAAACGAAATACCTGGACGAAATGATTGAGAACATTGACGAAGCCATCGATGCGGCATTACTTGCCAAACAGCAAGGTAAAGCATGGAGCATGGGAGTTCATTGCAATGCGGTAGATCTGTTAGGGAGGCTTATTGAACGAAAAATTCAGGTTGATATACTAACGGATCAGACTTCTGCGCATGATCCGCTGGTGGGCTATGTGCCACATACGCTATCCTTAGAAGCGGCTAATATACTCCGCGAATCTGATCCAGATAAATATATAGCCTTTGCTTACGAAAGTATGAAGCTGCATGTGGAACGCATGCTTGAATTACAAAGTCGGGGTGCTGTAACTTTCGATTATGGTNNGTATGGAAATAACTTACGTGCAAGGGCATCCGAAGCAGGATTAAAAAATGCTTTTGATTTTCCCGGGTTTGTACCAGCTTACATCAGGCCCTTGTTCTGCGAAGGAAAAGGCCCATTTCGATGGGCTGCACTGAGCGGGGATCCGAAAGATATATTTACCACAGACGAGTTGATGATTCAATTATTTCCCGAAAATGAAGGCATGATCCGCTGGATAAAAATGGCTCAGAAAAGGATCTCCTTCCAGGGATTGCCTGCCCGTATTTGTTGGATCGGGCAGGGGGAAAGAGAAAAGGCCGGACTTGCTTTTAATGAGTTGNNCTGGATACAGGTTCTGTCGCCAGCCCCAACAGGGAAACAGAGGCAATGCTTGATGGAAGTGATGCCGTTGCTGACTGGCCTATTCTGAATGCATTAGTAAATACCGCCGGAGGGGCCAGTTGGATAAGCCTGCACCATGGAGGCGGCGTTGGCATGGGATATAGTATTCATGCGGGAATGGTAATAGTGGCTGATGGTACCGATGACGCTGCTTCAAAATTGAGCAGGGTCTTAAGAAACGATCCCGGTATGGGTATCATACGGCATGCAGACGCCGGATATGATGTGGCAAAGGATTATGCAAGGAAATTTAACCTCGATATCCAGGAGCGGCTAAAAATGAAACCATAAATAAATCTAAAATATGTAAGCGGTTTTTTCATACGGCATAATCTTAGTTACTTGCACTATCTAATAATTACCCCGGATTAATCAATTATACTTTTTTACTAAAATTTTATCCCTCATTAACATGAAGAATCTATTTCTATGGGCCGCATTATTTCTGCCCTTCCTCATTATTGCTCAGATTGGTACCGCACAGGACTCTGCCTCTGTTTATAAAAAGAACGAAGTATTTGATCCTCGCTTTCTTTCGTACGATGCTACTGTTTACAGAAGTTCCAATGGTTCGCCCGGACCTAAATACTGGCAAAATCATGCAGATTATATCATTCATACCACCCTCGACGAAAATGACACAACCATTTCAGGAGAAGTGAATATCGCATATACCAACAACAGCCCGGATGCACTCAAATACCTATGGCTACAGTTGGATCAGAATTTATTTAAACCCGATTCATGGGGCGCAGATGCTACCCCAATATCCGGTGACCGTTTTGATGTGAAAGGCTACAAAAAAGGCGGTTATCACATCGGTGCAGTATCAGTGATGTATAAAGGAAAGACTTATAAAGTTGATCCTGTTATCACGGATACCCGTATGCAGGTTCGCTTACCCTTTACAGTGAAATCCTCTGGTGATAAGATCAGTATTTCAGTGAAGTATAGCTTTTCCATTCCGCAATATGGCGCTGACCGTATGGGAAGGCTGTACACCAAAAACGGGGTGATATATGAACTGGCGCAATGGTATCCGAGAATGTGTGTGTACGATGATGTGGAGGGATGGAACACTCTTCCTTATATGGGCCTTGGCGAATTTTATTGTGAATACGGTAATTTCGATTATTATGTAATGGTGCCATCAGACATGATCGTGGCCGGTTCGGGAGACCTTCAAAACCCCGCACAGGTATTAACTGCAAAGGAGATCAGCAGGCTGAACGAGGCCCGCAAGAGCGATACCTCAATTGCGATCANNTACCTGGCACTTTAAAATGATTAACTCGAGAGATGTATCGTGGACTGCTTCCAAAGCATTTATGTGGGATGGCACCCGGGTTAACCTTCCTTCAGGAAGAAAAGGAATTGCCATGGCCGTATATCCTGTGGAAAGCAAGGGATACAATAGCTATGGAAGGGCCGCTCAATACCTTAAACACAGTATTGAATTTTATTCCAAAACCTATTTTGAATTTCCCTGGAACAGTGCTACCGTCGTGGGCGGAGTTGCCTTAGGAATGGAATATCCCGGTATCGTATTTTGCAGTTATAAAATCGGTAAGGGCAATTTGTGGCATGATGTGACTCACGAAATTGGTCACAACTGGTTTCCAATGATTGTGGGCAGCAATGAAAGAAGCTATATGTGGATGGACGAAGGCATGAATACATTTATTAATGGGTATGCTTCCAATTCATTTAACTATGGAGAATATGGGGATACCACGCATAGAAGTATTTTGGGTATGGCCAGAATTATGACCAGTACTAAAGATCCTTTGATGACAGCACCGGAGGTAATCAGCCTCCAGGATTATGGCTTGTATTATTTTAAAACAGCAACCGCTTTAAATATTCTAAGAAATTCGGTTATTGGACATGATAGGTTTGATTATGCTTTTAAAACATACATCGATCGATGGGCATTTAAACACCCTCAACCTTTGGATTTCTTCAGGACGATGAATGATGCTGCCGGAGATAATCTCAATTGGTTTTGGAAAGAATGGTTTTATACAACCTGGCAATTT
>PKYU01000356.1 GCA_003132765.1 Chitinophagaceae bacterium
CACCGCCAAAGGCGGTGGGTTTTCAAGTTGCACCAAATTTATTAATGGCCATTAAATTCACTTTTCTCCCGATAATTCCATAATAATATCCCATTCTCTTTTGAAAACGGGCTGAACGGATAACCTTCCTATTCTTACCAGCGCCATTTCTTTCAGGCGCTTATCCGATTTGATTTGTAAAAGGCTGACAGGTTTCTTCAATTTCTTATGCGATTTTAAATCAACTGCAACCCAATTAGTATCATCCGTTGTCGGATCCTGGTAAGCTTCTTTTGATACCTTCGCAATTCCGACAATTTCCATACCCTCATTGCTGTGGTAAAATAAAACCTCATCCCCTTCCTTCATTGCACGCAGGTGTATCCTTGCAGCATAATTCCTTATGCCATCCCAAATTGTTCGTTTGTCTTTAACTAATTGATCCCAACTATAAACCGTGGGTTCGGATTTTACTAGCCAGTAATTCATAATTTTAAAAAATATTTTAAAAAAATAGTTCACCTCTGATAAGAGATACTGGTATATATATTCATCAAAAATCAAACCATAATAGAGCTAATTTTATAATTATTCCCATCCGCTCGCAAGCACATCCGCAATATGCATGGTTTTTATTGGTAACATTTTTTTTGTTATGTAACCATCAAGATGCATAAGACAACTCAAATCAGTTGAGATAATATAATCAGCGCCGGTATCCAAGGCATGGTTCACCTTTTGATCGACCATTGCAATTGAAATTGGTTCGAACTTAACGGCGAAAGATCCGCCAAAACCGCAGCAGGTTTCTGTTTCTTTCATTTCTATAAGTTCAAGTCCCTTTACTTTGTTCAGCAGTTTTCTCGGACCATCATGTATTTTACATTCCCTCAGTCCAGCACAACTATCATGATAAGTTGCTTTTCCATTCAGGACTGCACCATAATTCTCTATTTTTAAAATATCAGTAAGAAATTCAGTGAATTCAAATATTCTTTTTGAAATTTCTTTTATTTCTGTATGCATTGAAGAATCTTCAAAAAGTGTGTTATAATAATTTCTCACAAAGCCAACACAGGATGCTGAAGGGGCTATTATAAAATCAGGGCCCTCAAAATCTTTTACAAACTTGGTTGCAACCTTTTTTGCATCTTCCCAAAAACCGGCATTGAATGCGGGCTGTCCGCAACAGGTTTGATTGGTGTTGTAATGTACCCGACAACCTGCCTTTTCCAAAACTTTTACCATATTAAAAGCTGTTTGTGGATACAACTGGTCAACAAAACATGGTATAAATAACTGGACTTTCATATTTAAATTCCTGACTGTATATAGTAAAATCGGAAGATTATAATGAATATTTAAGGGACATCATCTTTAAAGCTGAAACTGCAGCTTCTTCTCCCTTATGGCCATGAATACCTCCGGTTCGTTCCTCAGCCTGCTGACGGTTATCCACCGTTAGTATTCCAAAAATTGTGGGGACCGGTAAAGCAAGATTCAGGTTTAAGATCCCATCCGTAACGGCCTTACAAACATAATCAAAATGGGGGGTGTCGCCCCGCAATACACATCCCAGGGCAATAAATACCTGGGGTTTTTCAAACTTATTCCGGTAAGTATCCCAAAAATATTTTATCGCGAAAGGTATTTCAAAGGCCCCGGGAACGCTAAGAATCTTAAAATTATTCATTCCAAAATGCTGAAGCATTTTCGTACATCCGGCAAGCAGCTTGTCTACTATTTCTGAATTCCATTCAGTATGTATAATAACAATACAGGCATCCTTTGGAAGAANNGGTTTGTTGCCGCCATTACATGTCTGCAAATAATTTTATTCTGAAAACTCTCCAAGCCTCGCAAGGTACCTGTCTGCATCTGCTGCTTTTTCTGAAAGAGGATATTCTTTTTTCACCTTCTTAAAAAGATCCACAGCTTCTTTTGTATTACCTGTTACCTGGGCGAATAGAGCTGCCCTGAACAGAAATTCAGAAGAAGTGAATTCATCTTTGTCATTTACCTCGGAAGCCTTTTTATAAAAATCCAACGCTTCAGTATTCTTATTAAGTTCTGCCTCCGCATCGCCTATCATACCGTATGTGCGACTTTTTATTTGTGAAGCTCCATCAGCATCAAATTCTTTTAGAAATTTAATGGCCTTCTCGTATTGATGGAGGTGAAGGTAGCAGGCCCCGGCGTAAAATTCACATAAATTAGCTGCTGCAGTTCCGGAATATTTGTTAATTATTCTTAAGGCGCCGTCATTTCTTCCGTCACCATTCAGGCAAAACGTCGCCATTTTTATTTTTGATGAATCATCAGATGCATTACTAAATTCTGAAAAATATTTTTGCGTTACAAAAACCGCATCGTTTGCTTTATCCTCTTTTGGAATTTTGAACATATACTTATATACCAGCCATCCAACCAAAATAACAATCACGGAGGATCCAATATAAGATATTGGCTTGCTATAATTTAACCAAAACCCACGGGCTCTTTGTATTGCATCCGCTTCAAAGTGTTGTGCCGCTTTTTCCGCCATACTATGTTATTTATTGTTGATTAATTGTTTAGAATTGAATATGAGTTAAAGAAAGGATCAATCCATTATGAAAGGATAATCGTCTTCTACATAAATATCTTTGAACATCTCATTATCATCCGGTAAAGGGCTTTCATCCGCAAATTTTACTGCTTCCTCAATTTCTGCTTTTACCCGCTCATTGATAATTTCAATTTCTTTATCACTCACTCCAAAATCATTTTTCAATTTAGCCAAAGATGTTTCAACCGGATCCTGTTGCTTATACTCTTCCATTTCCTCCTTTGTACGATATTTAGCGGGATCGCTCATGCTATGTCCTTTAAACCGATATGTTTTTACCTCAAGTAAAGTTGGACCGCCTTTATCTCTGGC
>PKYU01000485.1 GCA_003132765.1 Chitinophagaceae bacterium
TCATCCTAAATATTTGGAATACTTTCCCTTGCTGTGTCCTGCTTTGCTTCAAAGCCAGGAGGAGAGACACTGCCTAAGATGAACTGCCAATTAAGGTTTGGTAAGAGGGACTGATTATTGCGCATAAATTTTTAAAGTAAGAAAACAAATACCTATTTTATATAATTATAAAGACAAGTTAGAATTTATTTCCTTAACTTGCTCAGCAAGTTTTTCCTACAATATTATCAATGGTTTTTTTGAGCCAGCCTTGAAGCATTCATCTGCAATCTTTAAATATTTATTTTCTTGTCCTGCAAAAGAATTATTGTTAATAATAACGGCTTTAATTTCCTTTAATACTTCTTGCTTTCCTAAACCGCCTAATGTGTAAGCGACATTTTGGACAGTTATAAAACGGCTGCCAACATTCGCTTGTTTTAATTCGTTTAATTTCTTATTTATAAGCCCACTATTGGCAGCAAATGATTTTTCTGGGTGGTTAGTTGAATTAACTTGTTTAAATACCTCTTTCTTCTTAAAATGCCTTATTCGCAATATTTCCGGCTCCTCTCTAATCAAAATATTTGCATCATAAGACAGATAACGTAAATCATTTACATTTCTTCCTTTACTGGTATCAACTTTAATTCCATATTGTTGAAATATTTTAAAACAATGTTCTGCATATTCATTTAATCTTTCTGGTTCTGCTATTAATGCCAATGCATAAAAGCCTTTGCCGCTGCAAGAAAGGCCACAAAAACAAATGAAGTTTAAATTAAAAACACATTGCTTTAGCTCTTCAATATCATAATCCTGAATATCTGCATAATCAAAATCTAACTGCATTATTCCTGTTCTGTCTATTTCATTGATATTATTTGTTGCCCGGGCCCCTAATAATGCAGAAGGCGCAAAACATTGCAGCTTACTTTTTAATTCCGTCTTTTTATTTTTATAATCAAAATCATTTACCTGTTGATTATCGTGCGACTTCTCTAATTGCCTTAACTTATAAATTATAGGAAAGTCTTTATCAAATAGAGAAAGTAATATTTGCCGATACGTTGCAGGACGTCCGATCTTATCCAGGTGCGAAGCATAAAGAGAAACTTGTTTATCAATCCACATAATTCCTATTAACTTTTACTTATCACTTTAATNNAATATTCGGTTTAGTTTAACCAATGCACCCTATGATATAGGGGTGCAGTTAAACTGCTAAACTGATTTAACGGTTTAAATACATCGGTTTAAACTGGTTATTATTAAACCGATTATTCAAAATCAATATTCTTTTGACCGGGTAAAACATAAACAGGCTTTTTATTTACTTGTTCTATTTTAATTATTTTTTCTGTTGACACGTAGCTGGTAAGAAAATCTTTTGCCTTATTATCTCCAATACTTTTACTTGCAATATTTTCAATAGCATTCTTAATGTTTCTCCAACATTCATTGTATCCTTGTTCCTTGTCAATTTTGAAAACAGATTTTATTATTTCAATGTGCATACTATCTTCCAATTGAGAAAATGAAAAATGAGGTTTTTTTTCTTTTGTTTCCTTGTCAGTTTTTGTTTTTTTCTCAATAACATAATCATGTAAGATATAAGGCATTCCAGACGGGTCAACTGAAAATGCAAAGGGTAAAAATTCTTTTTCTCTGCAATCAACCGGCCTGACAATGGAAATATTTTCATCTTCTTTACTTTTTGAAACTTCGATTATTGCGTCTGCTTTCCTATGTGAAAAACTGCCTAAGTGTCCCAACAATGTTGATACTGTTTTATTGTAGTGCAATACACAAGTAATATGAATATTATAAATTTCAGTCCATTGCATCAACTTCATGACTATTCTTTGCGCCTGTTCTGCCTGTAAAATCGGATCTATTTCTAAATCAATAATTCCATCAATGGCAACAAAATTTATATTCTTGGTTGTTGATAAAACATGGTCTATAATATCAATTCTTTGCGAAGGCTCCAGGGTGCGAAGAGAGTAAACAAGTAAATTTGAAGGATTAATATTTTCAGATAAATTGCATATTCTTTTTGCAATTTGTTGAACTTTATACCTTGCCTGTTCTGTATCAAAAATTATACTTGTCCCTTTACCATTGCAGATAAATAAATCCTGAAAATTGCCTTTTAGTGAGGCCGCAATAAACATAGAAACTAAAAATGATTTTCTACTTTTTGCAGCTCCTGTAATTATTGAAAAATTCCCTTTTGTAAATAGAGTTTTTGATATTTCGTCTTGAACGATTTGCAAAGCAACCGGCGGCGGTTCCATCTTTTCAGATAAGTTTATGCAACATTTATCCACTAAAGATTTTATTGCCTGCTCTCTCTCACTTTCATGTTCTGAGACTTGTTTGGTTTCACCTAAATTATTTTCTCCTGTAAATTCTTTTATTGGAATAACCGGGACAGGCTTATTTATTTTTTCCATTTCAAAACATTTTTAAATTGTAATGAAATAGAATTTTTACCTTTGAATCAGAATTTGCATTATTTGCGTCCTGTGGCTGGGGCGCTTTTTTTGTGTCAGTGTTTTGCACTTCCTTTCGTTGTTTGATAAGTTGCTGCATCAATTTGCATTTCTTCAGGGCTTTTATTTGCATTGCCTAACATCCACGCTTCTAACTTTTCACGATCAAAAAATATCTTTTTGCCATTGGGTTTAGAAAAGGGAAGTATTCCTGCACTTGTTAGTTTATAAACATAAGATTTGGCATACCCTAAATATTCACATCCTTGTTCAAAGGATAATACTTTGTTATTTTGAAAATTCATTTCGTTCAATTTTAATATTGTGGATGAATTGAACAGTGTGCACTGTCTACACGAAGGAAATGAAAAGTATCTAATGGTAAAAAGCAGGCGCAAAGGGGTACATTCAATGTAAGGCCTTTAAAATGTAGATGGTTAAAGGATTTTATAAGAAAAAAAATAATGGGTATGTACCGGTACAGGAACGAGTACGTGCCTTTTTAGAAACAATTTTTTAAAGGGATTAGCCCTTGAACTTTTTGGGTTTTATGTTTTGCTCTATTATTTGTTTTACTTGAATACAGGGCTTTTGATATAGAAATTCCGTACCTGCTTTTTGCAAAATCGCTCATAGTTTTTTGTCTTGTCATTGTATTTGTAATGTATTTTCTTTCGTAAAGCAATTCGCAAAAGGCAGCACATCTTACTTCGCTCTGAAATTTATCTACCCCTTCCAAGGCTTTCTTTTCCGCGTCTAAGAAGAATTTTACCATCAAAGGATCAATAAACTCTATTGGATTCTTCTGATTCATCTCTTGGAGCGCTGACTTTTTACCTTCTTTTTCGATGTCATTACTACCGCTTTGATTCAGATTATTTAATAGTAGGCCATTTAAATATTTCTCATGATGATAAGCGCTTGCTCCTTCGCCAATACGGTAGAAAACACTGATGCTAAAATGTTGTCGGGGTAANNGGGATAATCCTTACGACTTTTTTCACAAGCATAGCCCTCGTAATATAAATTTAAGGGATATTCTGAACCTTTGGAAACAGCAACTCTATCTTTAATTTTTTCAAGCTCATAAGTTATTAATTCTTTTTTATCGTCAATACTACTGCATTTTTCAGCTATCCGATAATCAATATCATTACGTTCATCTTCATAAAAGATATGCATGAATTTATGCGTAATTGCATTGCCTATTTTATTTGCTTCAATTGCATCAACGATCTTTAATCCGAAGCAAAAGTTTTTGCTATTGATAATTCTTTCAAGTGGATGTATTAAGGGTTCGAGGCGGTCAATATTAATGGAACCAAACAAAGAAAATGCATAATCAATCTTATCCTTGTAAGAAGGATACTTTTTCATTTTTTTTGCTGAAGCCTTAAATTTATCATCTGGCCAATCATTAATATCTTTATCTTCCATGAACCATTTTTTTCAGAGACTTAGTTTAACAGCCGCAATTGTACGCTAAGCCTTTTTAATCAAAAAAATACCTCGAATCATCAATTTGTCAAGGATAAGGATTCTAAATGCTCGCTTAAAATAGATTTTATAAATCAAAATTTACTTTATCGGTTGCAGCTTCTTTCATTTCTTGTGATGCCTTGACATAACGCTGTGTGTGCTTCATACTGGTATGGCCTAAAAGTTTTGACGTTGTCAAAATATCAACATCATTATAAATTAAATTTGTCCCGAACGAATGCCTTGCATTGTGCCATGTTATTGCCTTTCCTATTTTCGCACGTTTAACCCATGCTTTTAGGGTCTTATTTGCTCCATTGGCTGAAGGCAAGGTAAATACAAGATCATCGTTTTTCCCCGCCTCTTTTAGTAATTGAATGGCTGTATTGTTTAAGGGAGTTGAAACATTTTCACCAGTCTTGCTTTGGTCTATATTCATTTCTTTACTTTCAAGTCTAATACTGTTCCATTTCAATTTTTTTACATCAATCCATCTAAGGCCGGTAACGCAACTAAAAAGGAAAGCCCGTCTTACTTCGCTACTTTCGGTTGGTGTACCTGCTAACTTTTTTATTTCAGGAAGAGTTAGAATATCTTTTTTCTTTGCCTTACCTTTTACCTTCTTTTCTACATTATCAATGGGATTGGCTTTTAAAAGGTTTTTCCGGTATGCCTGTTTAACCATTTTTTTAAAACGATTGTAATAAGACTTAGCGCCTTCACCTGTACAAATTGATTCTAAATATTCAATAAAATCTTCAATAAGTAATGGTGCTAAATTTCCAAAAGTTAAGCCCGTTTTATTTTCATCATTCAAAAATGTCTTAAACTTATTGAGTACACATTGCATGTTTCTTACATCTTTCTTTTTATATTGGTTAACATAGTTTTGCATCCAGTCAACAACAATAGTTTTTTTTCCTGCATCTGATACCATGCTGTAATCATTCGCCTGTAAATTGGACGCTCTGGCAATTGCAATTTCTTCAGCCTGTTGTAATTTCTTTTTGTTACGCTCACGGTCTACTATAGTCGAAGTTTTTTCAAGTTGCAAGTGTTTTAATGTTTCAATCTTTCTTTCGCCATCGTTATAAATATCAAGTCGCAATGATACAGTACCATCTGAATTTTTGCGCTTTCTTAGTTTTACACTCATTTCTTTTAGTTTGATATTTGTTTCCTAAAGGTATGAAAAATATTTACATTTTGTACCTTGGGGTACATAAGAGGTACAAGAATTGAGAAATTAACATCAAACGAAGGGAAACTAAAAGAAAGATGAATCTTCAAAATGCCTGTAAATACTACATTTCAGGCATAAAAAAAACCACTCAAAAAAGTGGTTCAGTGCCCGGAACAGGAATCGAACCTGCACATCCTTGCGAACGGCAGATTTTGAGTCTGCTGCGTCTACCAATTCCGCCATCCGGGCAGGTACGTCAGATGGACGTATTTTAGGGTGGCAATATTACGCATTCCAATCAATCTCTCCAAAATACAGGCCTTGTATTTTCTCTATTTACTTTTGATAAGGCTGATGGAGATTTATATAGATCATAAAATGTAAATTGCCGGCATTGAAAGTTTTAATATGGTAAAGATCGGTTTGTTAAGAGAAGGTAAAACGCCTGCTGATAACAGAGTAGCGCTTACCCCAAAACAGAGTAATTGGATACAGGAGAATCTCCAGGTTCTCATAAAAGTACAGCACAGCAGCACGAGGTGCTATAAGGACCGCGAATATGAAGAGGCAAGTATTGATGTAAAGGAGGATGTAAGCGATTGCGATATATTATTGGGTATTAAAGAGGTTCCGGTTGGTATGCTAATACCAGGTAAAAAGTATCTCTTTTTTTCCCATACTAAAAAGTTGCAACCTCACAATAAGATCTTATTACAAAATATTATCAGCCAAAATATTACCCTAATTGATTATGAATGCCTGGAACATGAGGACGGAACCCGCATTATTGGCTTTGGATTTTTTGCAGGTGTGGTGGGTGCCCATAATAGCATGATGGCATATGGAAACAGGACCGGAGCTTTTCAACTGGGCAGAGTATATAAACAAAAATCTTTTCAGCTCTTAATACACACATATTTTGGTATAAAAATTCCTTTGATAAAAATTGC
>PKYU01000600.1 GCA_003132765.1 Chitinophagaceae bacterium
TTATGAGCCCAGTGATCGTGTTTTAATACAAGAAGCTGACCCGACTCCTTTTAAAAGTTCACAAACTATAGCGGAATTCAGTATAACAGGTACTACTCTTGAGCCGGAGCTAAAATTTAAAGATACTAGATTAACTTTAAATGAAGGCTTAGTAGCAGTTACGGGAGGCAAAGGAAGTGGTAAAACCGCGCTGGTTGATCTGCTTGCAAACATTTATGAAAATAGAGCTTATAGTAGTGACACCAATTCATTTGCAAAAAGAATTTCAGAAAATGCAAATCCTAAAGATCTCTATACTACTATTAAGCTTCAAGGTGGACAAGAATATTCAAAGGAAGTAAAAAGTTCTTCATTCATTGAAGGGGCTTCAATAGTGTATGTGGCACAAGGTGAACTTGAAAAACATGTAGAAGATCCCGCACACCTTGAAAGTTATATTAAGAATTTAATTTTTGAAAGTAATGAGATGAAGGACACCACTCTTTTGTTTGATTTTGAAAATATAAATGACGAGGTAACTGAATTGAATGAAAAGATTAAAAATAGCAATAAATTAATTTTTTCTTTAGAAAATGATACCGACTCAAAAACCGAAGACGAAGTTAAAAAAGATGGTAAGAAATTGGATACGGATTTAAAGGATGTCGAAAAAAGGATTGAAGAATTGGGTAAAGGGTTGCATCCAGATAAAATAAAAGAAGCAGAAGAAAAACAAAAGCAACTCACTGATCTTCGAGATAAGAAATCTCAACTAAATGAGTTAGTAGGAACTATTAAAGATACCCTTAAGTTTGTTGATGAAAACTTTTCATCGTTTAATGAGGGCATAAACAAAATAAATACACTTGCTAAAAAGCTCAATCTTGCCCCTCAATTTAAACCTTTAGAATATTCGGATACAAAAGATTTAAGAGATTTTTCACCAATAGTTCAAGCTGAACTTCGAAAAGTAATTGGTGAAATTGAGAAATTTCAGAAAGACCTAGATGACAAAGAAAAGGGTGTTAAGGAACATACTCAGCTTCTTGATAAGAAAAAAGAACTTGAGAAGGCAATTCAGCTGAATAAGGACAAATTAAAAAATATAGCAGATAAAAAGAAAAATTTGGGAGAAGAGACAACAAGAAGAGAGAAACTTTTTGAGGAAGTTCTCAATAAAAGGATTGAACAAAGAAATAAATATCTGTCTATTATTGCTGCTTTTGCAGCGAACAAAAATGACATTCTTAACGACCTTGTATTTACTGCAGAACTCATATTTGATAGGGATAGATTTATAGAAACAATGCTTGAACTTGTAGATTCAAGGAGGATTAGAATTAATGGTCCGACAGATAGTGACTCAGATATAGCTTTCTTTACAGATGCAATGAATAGTTTGGTAGTAGATCCCACTCCAGAAAAAGTGAATACTATCTCAGGATCGCTCGTAAGTGAACTTTTAGGTAAGATAGTTCCCACTCAAAAAAAGGCTGAAACTATGAGTCGACAGACCATATATGATTCTGTACTTGCTGACTATCTGAGTGTAATGCCTTCAGTTAAGTATAAGAATGTTAAGCTTTCAAAATTATCTCTTGGTCAGAAGGCAACTGTACTTATTAAAATTTATTTGGCGCAAGGAGAGAATCCAATAGTTATCGATTCTCACGATGATCATCTCGATAATGAATTTATTATGGATGAGTTGGTGAAAGCTTTACGTCAAGCAAAACAGCATAGACAGATTATTATTGTGTCTAACAATGGAAATGTTGTCGTAAATAGCGATGTTGAGCAGGTAATTATGGCTTCCAGAAATGACCAGGGAGAAATATCTTATGTTTCAGGATCCTTGGAGAATCCTAATCTTCGTTCAAAACTCTTGTGTGTCTTGGAAGGCGGTGAAGAAGCTTTTGAAAAACGACAACAAAAATATCGTTTAAGATAATCTTCGAATCTCTTAATCTTTCTTTCCTTTAAAATAGATGTCTTCAACCCTTATATAGTTTCAATAAATTAAGAACACTAGGTGGTAATGAGAAATAAAGTAGGGCGTAGTGCATACTAGGTTGGTGGAGCATGAGCTTTGAAATATAGTTCTAACTTTTGTATACTCTGTTGTATATCACCTAGACGATGGGGTAGTTCGGAAAGCCACTCATCTTGCCCGCAAGATGTAACAAAGCGGCTTTTTAATGCTTGAAACCCGTTTTCACATTTATAAATCAATGTAGATTGAATAATGCTAAGTTCTGAAAAGACAAATCTGATAATTGTATCTTTTTCAGCATGATCTGCATTTTCATAATATAAATGAAGGGTTTTTAAGAGTTCGGAAAGTTTAATAGTGTTATTAATAGTTTCTGCCATTGAAACATTTGATACTACCTCTTCGCTCTGTAATTGTATCAATTCATTCTTGAGTTTACTTTCTTCTTCGATGATTGCCTCCGGGCTGTACACACCGGTTTTAAGAAGATTTAGCTTATTCGTTTGTAAATACCCAAGATCTTCATTAATCTTTTTCATTTTGCGTTCATGTATTTCAGTTTGCTTAAGTCGCTGATCTTCCAGTAATGCAATTTCATTAGACCCTGCTTTAGCATTTATTTCTATCAATTCGCTTTCAGTGAAACAAAGCTTAAGCATCATACTGCCTATAAAATTTATAATTTGCGATATATTAAAGCTCTTATGGCCATTCGCGCATCCTTTCTTGCAGTGTGCACCATAATATACAGTTCCTTTTTGTGTATAGGGCGTATATACACGTTTACATTCATTACAGCGCACCCATCCCCTTAGCGGATAAGTTATTTTGTCAACATAATGAATACTAACGTTATTATTGCTTAAAAGTCGTTGAACCTTATTAAAAAGTTCCTCTGATATAAGAGGTTTATGGCTGTTGCTCTTCACATATACTACATTATTCCCTTTGGTTTTTCCTGTATAAAAAGGATTCGTTAAGATTCGATGGACTGCATTATTATTTGGCAGATGTGAAATTTTTGGAATATCAATTTGGCTATCATTAATTTCTTCTTTTAGCATTTCCGCATGTGTTCTTTTTCTTCTCGTTGGCGACATGGTGAATCCCTGTTCAATAGCCCATTTTGTTAAGTCTGATAATGCCCAACCTCCCTTTGCATAGAGTTCAAACATCTGTTTTATAATAGGAGCTCTTTCCGGATCAAACGGTTTGTCTTCCATCGTCCCCCTATTCAAATAGCCTACCGGAGCCTTATAGGTACAAATCCCCTTGTCTCTTTGATTGCGGATATTAAGTGATACTTTTTC
>PKYU01000324.1:0-3943 GCA_003132765.1 Chitinophagaceae bacterium
TGTTTTTTTCATTTTAAATATTTTAGGTTGTTTCCTGATCCCAATAAAATTGATTACCTGGTGATTGAACCAGATAATTTATTACAGATCAATTTGTAACTGAATTATTACTATGTAAAGATGAATCTCTTTATCGGTTTGAGTGTTACATTATATTTGATAAAAGTTACATAATTCACACAAATGAATAATGAAACTTTAAGGCAAGTATATTTTTTTTTTGAATTTCTTAATCATTAGCTGCTGCCTGTTCAGCCAGTTCGGTATATTCTTTGGCCAGTTCTTTCAACTCCTCCTGTGATTTTTCTTCTACATTAATCACAGAATTTTTTTGCAGTATCATGTGATGATACCAGTTCATTTATTTTTAAATGAAGTGAGGCAGAAAAACGATTGAATGATTTCTGAATAATAAATAAACTTAGAAAAGTAAACCCGAGAATTACATCTCCAATGCTGGAATGAATATTCTGAGTGTAAAACAGCTTGTTACTAAGCCAGAATATTACTGTACATATTGCAATAATAAAGGTAACAGAATTACCTAATAATGCAATGGCAACCGACGCAATTTTTTCAAACTTTCTTTCTATATGGACGTATATATTTTCCATGATAGATTTTATGCTTTACTGCTGGTGCAATTATCTTATACGAGATTGCACGAATAATACTAAAGAGGGTGGAGCGTTATGGTTGCATACTAATTTTATATATATTAAAGTCATTTAAATCCTGCTTTCTTCTCCACGCTATCCTCAATTTTCAAATCATTATTTTTCATTAAGGATTCCTTTTTTTTAAATTCAGCCAGCTTTTTTGCTTCGGTTTTTTTCATTTTCTTAAAAAACCCTTTCAATAAAAAATTATGCTTTGCAGCTTCCATGTCTTCACTCAAAGCTTTTGTACCCGACTGGAGATTTGACATGGTTGAATCGAGTTTTTCGCCGAAACTTTCATTCCCGACAAGTTTTGACAAGGCACCTTTTCCATTATTCATTTTAGTGGTGAATATGGCAAATTCATCTGAACTGGTTTGCAGGTTGGTGAGTGTATTTTTAAAACTATTGGAAAGCTGATCGTCGCTGATTAATTTGGACAAAATACCATTACCATTATTCATTTTATAAGTAAGTTGTGCAAGCTGGTTAGTAATAATACATGCATTATCCACGCTGGTCTTCAAACTGATCATAATGTCCTCCACTTCTATGACTCTTTTAGAAACGATCACATCATTATTTTTTACATGCCTGCCGATTGCATTACCCGGGGAGATAGTCAGTACCTTATCTCCCATTAATCCATCAGAACCTATACTTGCTGTAGCATCTTTTTTAATAAACTGCTGAACCTCTCTTTTTACCAATAAGTCAACCATTACTGAAGTATCTGTTATCAATTCTATATCGTTTACAGTGCCTATATTGATGCCTGAAAAACGCACATTATTCCCCTCTCTCAAACCGCTCACTGTTCTAAACTGTGCTCTTAAATGAAAGGTTGAGCCGAATAAATTTTTTTGCCTTCCAACAAAATAGATTGTAAATACAAACAATACTAATCCCAGGATAACAAACATTCCTAATTTCCATGTAAAGCCAGATTCCTTATTCATGTCTTAACTTTTTATAAATGATTATATGAAAAAAGAACGAACCCATTCGTCCTCACTTTTCTCCAATTCGTTGTAACTGCCTTCCGCTCCAATCACGCCATCTCTTAAAATCACCAGCCTGTCGCCTGTGACTTTAGCACAGGCCATATCATGGGTAATGATGATAGAAGTTGTTTTATTTTTTTTCTGGATGGCCATTATAAGTTCGCTTATCTCCCTGGAAGTGATCGTATCTAAACCTGTAGTTGGTTCATCGTACAAAATGATCTCGGGCTTTAAAATAAGCGTACGTGCAAGCCCTATTCTTTTGCGCATTCCACCTGATAATTCAGAAGGCATTTTATCAATTGCTTCTTTCAGGCCAACACTTTCCAACACTTCTATAATCATATCTTCTACTTCATTTGAAGACATCCTTTTTGAGTGTCGCCTTAATGGAAAACCAAGATTCTGCCTTACCGTCATTGAATCATATAAAGCAGAATTTTGGAATAGAAATCCAATTCTTAACCGGATCTCATTTAGCTGATTGCTATCCAATGTGGGGATATCCGTACCAAAGACTTTTATTTCACCCTTATCTGCGGCAATCAAACCAACGACGCATTTTATAGTTATTGACTTACCGGAACCCGACTTCCCAATCATTACCAGGTTCTCACCTTTATTTACAGTAAGATCTACTCCTTTTAATACCTCGTTGTGTTTGCCAAAGGATTTAAACAGACCCTTTACCTTTATGACAGGTCCTGAAATCTCATCGGCAACCGGTTGTTTAATATGGGGTTCTTCCTGTATCATTTTTTAGAAAAAAAGGTCAGTTAATTGTACGGCCAGCATATCTATAATAAATATGGTGAGTGATGCTGCTACTACAGCAGAGATGGCTGCCTTGCCTACACTTTCCGTTCCATTGGCAGCGGTGAATCCCTTATAGCAACCAATCATTCCGATAAAAAAACCAAAAAAGAATGTTTTAATAGTAGCGGGTATNNAACGTGAGAGAAGCCAGTGCCTGGGAGAAGTAACGAAACATGCTTACATCACTATGTATATTGATGCCTACATACCCTCCCAAAATACCAACGCCATCTGCGATTACAACCAATATTGGCACCATCAACGTTGTGGCCAATATCCTTGTAACCACGAGGTATTTAAAAGGATTGATAGCAGATACTTCCATAGCATCTATTTGCTCTGTTACTTTCATGGAACCTAATTCTGCGCCTATACCAGAAGAAATTTTTCCAGCGCATATTAACGCAGTAATCACCGGTGCAATCTCCCTTATCAATGAAAGTGCAACCATGCCGGGCAACCAGGATTCTGCACCAAATGCAGCTAATGAAGCCCGTGATTGAAGTGTAAGTACCAATCCCATAATAAAACCTGTAATAGAAACTAATGGCATTGATTTGTTACCGATAAAATAGCATTGTCTGATGAACTCTCTTATTTCAAATGGAGGCTTCAATACCTCTTTAAAAAACTTTGCAGCAAATTGAGTGACATTACCACTATCAGTAAAAATTTTCTTTAGATAAATTTCCAAAACATCATACTTTTTAAGGATTAAGTAATCATCCCCGTAAAAATATTCTATTTGTTTTATCGAATTTGAGAGCGGGTCTTATCAATATACAAAGGTGATCACCTTAATTGAGGCAAGTATTACACAACTTTGGCAATAAGTTGCATTATTCACACATTTGAAAAAGGAGGGATGGGGTAAAGGTATTGCAGATTACATCCTTTCCATATACCAACTCAATTCCTTCTCAATTTTTTTATAACTAAAGATGTCAGCGATGATTTTTCGCAATCGCATAAAAGCAGTTTCGCTTTTTACCACATAATCTAAAGCCTTGTGGTGCATACAGTTTATAGCAACGTCAATCTTGTCCTGGGAGGACAACATCACCACAGGAATGTCTGGATGTATAGATTTTATTTTATCCAACGTTTCCATTCCATTCATTGCATTTTTGTCTATGGAATCAAGATAGTAATCTAAAATGATTATATCAGGATTGTGTGATAAATTCTCCACGCAAAGCTCGCCTGTTGCAAATGTTTCAATGGCAAAATCAGCATTATGCAGAAATTCTATTTCTAAAGATTTTAAAAACAATGCATCGTCATCTACCAGGAAAAGTTTTATCCGGTTATTACCGGATTTAGTTTCGTTGTTCATAGGTTGTTGCTTTTAATCGTATTAAACTCTTCTTTTAATTCTTCACATGCCTGGGTACAAACGTTTTCAAGCTGTATTACCATCTCGGATATTCCAACTGTTTGTTGTTGGGTACTTGCGTATTCCTG
>PKYU01000324.1:3948-10272 GCA_003132765.1 Chitinophagaceae bacterium
AAAGTGAAATCATTTCCATCATTAATGTTGGATTAGATTTGGTTCGTTTAATTAAATATGCCAGGTCTATACATTTCACCTTCTTAATTTCATCATATGTATTTTCTTCAGTATCGTTAGTGACTTCCGATTTTTTTACATACTCAACTATTTTATTGTATAATAACTTTTCATCAACCGGTTTGGCAATGTAATCATTCATGCCTACGGATTTGCATTTTGCTAAATCAACGGTTGTTACATCAGCAGTTAATGCAATAATGGGGATATTAGAATTCATTTTATTCCGAATGAATTCTGTGGCTTCAAATCCAGTCATTTCTGGCATCTGCAAGTCCATCAAAATAATATCATAAGAATTGGTTTTTAGTTTTTCAATTGCTATGATTCCATTGGACACGATATCGCATTCAAATCCGAAATCATCCAATAGTGCTCTCATCAGTAATTGATTCAGTGCAATGTCTTCAGCTACCAATACTTTTATGTTCTTAATTTCCGGATCCAATTCAAATAATCCTGTTTCTAATTCAGCTGCTGCCTTAGTTTTTTTAAAATCCAAAATAAAACTAAAAGTTGAGCCTTCGCCAATTTTACTTTTTACTTCTATGCTTCCATGTTGGGCTTCTACCAATTGTTTAGAAATCGCAAGTCCCAACCCTGTTCCGCCATATAATCTTGAAGTACCGCTGGATGCCTGCTGAAAATTTTCAAATATCTTTCCCAACTTATTTTCAGCGATTCCGATACCAGTATCAGTTACTGCAAATTCAACCATTGCTTTCTCCTTATCTTCATTTATCAATCTAACACTTACTGTAATTTGTCCTTCTGTTGTAAATTTTACAGCATTGCTCACCAGATTTAAAATAATCTGATGCAAACGCACAGGATCACCAAGCAATATTTCCGGAATTTTATTGTCGTATTCTTTTACCAACATTAAATTCTTTTCCTGAATCTTTGGTTCGAACAAATGAAGCATGGCGGATATGGATGCTGATAATTTAAAAGGTGTTTCTTCAAATATCATTTTTCCTGAATCTACTTTTGCCAGATCAAGGATATCGTTTATAAGTACGATCAGCGCATCGCCACTCATTTTTATGGCGTGCAAATATTCTTTTTGCTTGGCAGTAAGATCTGTTTTTAAAACAACTTTTGTAAATCCGATGATCGCATTCATCGGTGTACGAATCTCATGACTCATGTTGGACAGAAATTGCTGTTTCGCTTTCACTGCATCTTCTGCAATTTGTGTAGCACTTTCTGCTCTACTTTGTGCTTGTTCTGCTATGCCAGTTGCCAGTTCGGCAAACACCTTCGCTTCTGTCTGTTCCTTTTCAATTATTTTTTGATCCGTAACATCTCTTGCAACAATTACCACACCTATTACATTGCCGGCATCATCTTTATAAACTGAACCATTACACAATACATCCATCGGTTTACCATCATGAATAGTTAAAGGGAAATCTANNTGTAGAAATCTGAACCGATAATTTTCTCACGCGATTCACCGGTTACTCTTACAGTTGCCTCATTGATATCGGTAACTTTTCCTTCAGCACTGATCGTAAATAATGGATCGCGGCTTGCTTCGATCAGGCTTAGAGAATAATTTGAAAGTACTTTTTGTGCAGCAGTTAATTCCTCTAATTTATTATTGCCGATTTTTTGACTTCTGATAATGGAAATTACAAGAGCAAAAATAACAACAATGAATCCTACAAGAGTTAAAAATATTACAATGAAATTATTATTGCTCTTTTCATTTTCCAATTTTCTTTGTTTTAGCAAAACAAATTCCTCTGAATCTATGTCAGCAATTATACTCTTGATTTTATCCGTAAGGATTTTTCCCTTCTCAAGCACGCTTATTTCTTCTTTTTCACTCAACGCATTCTGTTTTCTGTCTTCAATTGTGTTCATTGTAATAGCAAATCGTTGGTCGATTACTTTTTTCAATGTATCTAAGCGCAATTGTTGATGCGAATTATCTTTGGTAAGTTCTTTCAATTCAGCCAGGGTGCTGTTTGTCGTATTCAAAGCATTATTATAAGGTTCTAAAAATATTTCATTCCCCGTTAGTAAGTAGCCACGAAAACCAACTTGGGTATTAACGACGTCCAAAAGAACTTTATCACTTTTACTAAGAACTTCCTGCGTATGTTCCACCGATTCACTCGCTGATTTTACTTTCTGAGTATTATTATAGAAAATCACCAATACCGATATAAGTATAACCGCTGATAAGAAATAAAAAAGTTTAATATTTTTTTCTAACACGAATTTCATACTGTCCTTTATAAATTAATTTATTCCATTACCATTAGACATAGGAATTCCAACTTCTTCAAGCGGACTTCTTCTTTTATCTTTCAATTGTTTAAAATGAGAAGGCGAAAGTCCGGTAGCTTTTTTAAATTGATTGGATAAATGCGCCACACTGCTGTAATTCATCTTCCATGCAATTTCCGTTATGTTCAGTTCGCCATAGATCATTAGTTCCTTAATCCGTTCTATTTTATGAGAGATGATGAATTGTTCGATCGTAGTTCCCTGAACTTCCGAAAATAAATTTGCCATGTACGTATAATCGTGATTTAATTTCTCGCTTAAATAATCGGAAAAATTTACTTTGATCGTCTCTTCGGTGTGATGCACCATTTCAATAATTGTATTTTTTATTTTCTCTATCAACACAGCGCGCTTGTCGTCCATTAACTCAAGTCCCGATTCATGTAGCGCAATTTTCACCTGCTCACGCTGTTCCGCTGTAATGTTTTCCATAATCTCCACTTCACCCAAATCCACAACAATAAAATGAAGTCCAAGTTTTTTCAACTCTTCCTTCACCACCATTTTGCAGCGGTTACTCACCATGTATTTAATGTATAATTTCAAACAAACTCTATTTTAAAAACAGATATAGGCAAAGATGCATCCCTTTGCTATGAAAAATGTTATATAACTTTTTAAATAAGTTACATAATTCACACCTTTAAAAATATGATACGACATTTTGTGATCGAGAATCTTAAAGAAGGAAGGAGTTAATCAAGTAACTTTTAAAAACGTATGACTTCCGATGAAGTTCCTTTTTTTGAAAGATACGATAAAGAACGATGTGATGATATTTTTTAAAATTGGCGGAAGAAAAAAAGGGGTTGAGGTAATTGTTGATGATTGGCGTACTACTTGAGTATACGTGAAGCCCAAATTAAATTCTTTTTAATTCTTCAGCAAGAAATTTCTCAATTTGCGAGTTCACATTTACCAATGGAAGCCTAACATAGGCAGAACATATTTTCATTTTCTCCAACAAACATTTTACTCCGGCAGGATTTCCATCGGCAAAAATCAAACGAGTGAATTCATCTAATGTGTAGTGAAGATTTTTTGCTTTGGAATAATTTCCAGCAAGAGATTGTCGTGTCATTTCAGAAAACTCTTTTGGAAAAGCATTCGCAATTACTGAAATAACTCCGTTCCCACCCGAAGCAAGGATAGGAAACGTAAGTAAATCATCTCCTGAAATCACAAGAAAATCTTTCGGTTTGTATTTGATGATTTTCATTATCTGGTCAAGATTGCCCGATGCTTCTTTCACGCCAATAATATTTTTCACTTCTTCGGCTAATTGCAAAGTGGTTTCAGCTAAAATATTTGAGCCAGTTCGTCCCGGAACATTATAAATAATCATAGGCAAAGCGCAGGCATCGGCAATTGCTTTATAATGTTGAACAAGTCCGCGCTGATTGGGCTTGTTGTAATACGGAGAAACTGAGAGTACAGCATCCACACCACGCAAATCAAATTTTTTGAGTGTAGAAATAACTTCTTGAGTAGAATTTCCGCCAATACCAACTACTACGGGAACACGCTTATTCACGGTTTCAATCGTGTATCGAACAATTTTCTCTTTCTCGTCTTTATTCAACACAGGCGTTTCACCGGTGGTTCCAAGGGAAACGACATACTCTACTCCGCCTTTTATCACATGGTTAATTACATTCTTCAACCCAATAAAATCAATTCGTCCGTCTTTCAAAAAAGGTGTAACGAGCGCTACGCCTGTTCCAATAAATTTTTTATGCTTGTTCATTGGCAGAAAATTGTTTATCGTTTTTTTTATTTATGACAAAAAGATATGTGTCAATATTTTTTAGGTAGAATTTTAAATCTTTTCCTTTCTCCATTTCTATCATCATATCAAAGATAGAATNNCGCCTTGAATCTTGCCTTTGATAAAGATGAAATATATCGAAGTGGAAATAAATCATTAAGATTAAGATCAAGCAGAATATCATATTCATCTGCAATAAAATTTTTCACATAAACACTATTCGGAATATTATTCCACGACAAATCTTTTAAAGAAAAAAAATCGTATTCCAGTTTTGAAAATGCCATAGGCGGCGATTCTTTCTGGTTAAAAAAACCTATTGCCTTAACTTTCTTTTTCATCTCTTTAAGATACAAAACATATTTTTTCACCAGTTCAAAATCTTCCTTATCAGTCGCGTCAAAAACTATCCCGATTGTTTTCGCTTCTTCCATATTCATAAATTTTTTATTCCTATGAACGGACTTCCGTTCCATAGAAAGAAAATAATTTCCGAAAGCATCTTTTATATTTTGAATCAGACTCATTATTCGGAAATAATTCTTTCTTTTATTTTAACAGCAGGATTTCCCTGATAAACAGAATAAGCTTCCAAATCTGAAACGGCAACCGATGCAACCGACAAAACAGAATGTGATTTGCAGATAACTCCTCCGCAAACAATTGATTTTGCTCCGAGCCAAACTCCTTCTTCCAAAATAATTTTTCCGGTCATCAAATCAAATGATGATTTTTTATAATTATGATTTCCGCAGAGAAGAAGCGCGCCTTGAGAAATGCAACTATTGTCGCCAATTATCACTTCATCTAAATTATCAATCCAAACTCCTTCCCCAATCCAGCAATAATTTCCAATTTTCAGTTTCCAAGGATATTTGATATTTACTTTCGGTTTAATCACAACATTTCTACCAACTTTCGCACCGAATAAACGAAGTAGAAATATTTTCGTGGAGTAAAAAGGGAAATAAGAATTAAAAAAACAAGCGTTGGTGCAATACCAAATAATTCTTGTCAGCCAAGAAGCTCCGGAATTGTACCAATCGTTATTGAATTTTGACAAATCTGTTTTCTGCATTGCACAAATTTATGACTTTAAAAACAACTGCCTGTTTTGTTCGATTATGTTTTTGTTTTCAGTAAAAGATTTTGCAAAATTAAATGCGCCTTTTGAAAGGATATCATATTCCGCTTGACTCATATTTATACATTTTTCAATCACAGAAACAAAATCTTTCTCTGAAGACAAGGAAATGTCCCATCCTGCATTAAGCATATTTAAATCTTGCCAAATAGTTTGATCACTTATTATCACCGGAACTCCTGCGCTCATTGCTTGTAAAATTGCATGTCCAAAATTTTCACCTCGCGTTCGAGAAAAATGAAAATGGTATTCAGAAAGTGTTTTCAAAACATTTTCACTTTGCAAACTTCCTTTGTAGTTGACCATTACATTTGAAGGTAATGTTTCTATAATATTTTTACATTCTTCCCAATACGTTTTATCGTAAATAGGTCCATATAAATCAAATTCAACTCGTCCATTTATTTTTGTCAAAATATCTATTGCATACTTTATGTNNAGGCGAAATGCGTGCGATGCTCACCAACCGTAAACTATCATTGTTTTTTTTTATTTGTTGCCATTCTAATAAATTATCTTTCCGCCAAAGATTGGGAGCAATCTTAACTTGAATATTTCGTCCAACATTTTTCCGAATATCCACATCTTCATGTTTGTTTGTCGCATGAAAGACAACATTCTGAAATAATTTCACCATCTTCACAACCAATAGAAATATTTTCTTTTTTGTTTGTTTCACTCCGAGTGCGCTTTGCGCAAACATTCCTCTGACCGCAATAACAACTTTAACATTTTTCTTTTTTCGTAAATAATAGAGAGGAAATAATGTAAAGTAAAGCGAATAAATTCCATTCAGATAAACTATATCAAATTCATCTTCGGCTAAAATATTGTAAATATTTTTTGCGGAAAGTATTTCTTTAGAAAAATAAAAAACACGAATTCCATTTGGTAAAATATTCCACGCATTACTTTTTATTGTAGAATACGGTTCATCATTCATATAATCAGTATCGCGCGTTACTACTGAAAAATCAAATTCGTCTTTCAGATGTTCAATAAGATTCGCACATGATTGAATCGGTCCGCCTGCCCGATAACCCGGAAGAAA
>PKYU01000321.1 GCA_003132765.1 Chitinophagaceae bacterium
ATTATTTTTAAATTCAATCGCATCCTTTTTTATTGAACTGAAAAAGGTTTTATTCCTTTTGTTATCTATCTTATGAAGTTCATCCTGAAATACTCCAATCATAATTTCTTTTAAGTAAGCATGTTGGGGATTGGATAAATGATAAATATAAACTTCCGGGTATTTATCCAGGTTCTTAAAAACATCGTCATTCACAAGAAATTTTACAGCCTCGAAATAATCAACACTCAAACCAAATACAGGGGTTATAAAATTGTAATTCGCAAGATTTCTTCTCGCTATATTGAAATAATCTTTATTAGTTTCAACTGTGATGAATTTTGATGGAATTTTATTATTGTTGATGAATAGGTTGGCCAATGTAGATGTAGAACCTGTGCCCAGGTAGGTACCTGATTCAAAAACATATTGGATGTTTTCATTCTTAATTATTCCCGATAAAATATCTGTAAATTCAATACCTGGAATCATTTGAATTGAAGCACCATGTTTTTCGGAATATAATTTCATTTGTTATTGGATATCAACCTATTTTAATCATTATTGCATGACCATTTATGTTATACAAAATCAGCCTGTCATTCATTATTTTCTGCTCGTTGACATATTTAATTATGCCGGTACAATTTGAAAATCCATAGTCATCAAATATGATTATACCTCCGATGATCAGTCTATCCCATATCCAGTCAACAATATCTTTTGCAGATTTATAAACATCAACATCAATATGGCAAAATCCAAACATTTCGTTAGGCTGAATGAGTTTTGCTGTTTCATCAGGAAAAATACCTTTTAATATTTTGATATTTTTGTAATTATTTTTCATCAAGGTTGTCACAATTTCTTCTGAAGTATCTGCATGTTCTCCTCCTTTATAGTGAACATCATTTTCTGTTGCTTTAACTACACCGGTAAAAGTATCAGCTAAATAAAAAGTAACATCGCTGTTCAATANNCAATAAAATTTGAGGAGTTATCAAGATTTTGAATCACTTCAACAAGTTGCCAAAGTTCATAACACCTGTAGATATCTACCAGAGTGTGTTGAGTAATCAGGGAGTAAATATTTAGAAACCCGTTATCCTGTAGCCATGGTGAATATCTTATGCCTGGTGAAACATTATCGAATTCATAACCATCTACATTGTATTTGGCAGACAAGTGTTCGTGTATTACAACTTCTTCCTTTCTTATTCGGGTAACCTGTAATCCTAATTGAGAGAAAATATATTTCAGGAACGCTTTCATGTAATACTCCTTTTCACATTTTTAACAAATACCAATAGGAAAATCCAATATTCAATTAAAAGAGATTTTAGTTTTTGGAACCAATATTCCTTTCCTTGTATTTGATTTATCATTTGCACTTTTTTCGGATATCAATATTTCAAAATGACAGGCCATTGGAATATAATCCTCATTGCCTTTTTCTGATCTGATTCCTATACCAACTTTATAAGAATTAGGCAACAAGTAAAAATCTTCAAAGGAATAATTTATTCTATGAATACCTCTTTTTAAATTTTTTAAAAATGTAAAATCTGAGGACAGTGAGGAGACAATTTCAAAATCATTATTGGTAAATAATGCGATCCCAATTTCAAATTGATCCACTTCATTAATTACCTCAATCTCGAATTTGAAAATTAAGGGTTGCTTATATTTTATTTGCCAATTTAAGGAATGTTGATTTATGAGAGATATAGATTTAAAGGCAATATTTTGTTTTAGGTTAATATCCCTACTAATTAAAGACAGGTCAATTTTATCTTTTTGAATTTCATTAACTATTAAATATTTATCAATTATACTTGAAGTAGAACCCACTTGAGAAATGACCCCATTGGTTAATAAAATACTTTGGGAACATAAGTTTAAAATTGCCTCCATATTATGACTTACAAATAATACTGTTCTGCCTCCTTCTTTACTAACATCTTTCATCTTGCCCAATGCTTTCTTCTGAAACTCTGCATCGCCTACAGCAAGTACTTCATCGACAATTAAAATATCAGGTTTAAGATAGGCAGCAACGGCAAAGGCTAATCGGACATACATTCCGCTGCTGTAGCGCTTCACAGGTGTATCAATATATCTTTCCACACCGGAAAAATCCACAATCTCATCAAAATTTTGCTGAATATCCGTTTTATGCATACCAAGGATAGCTCCATTTAAAAAGATATTTTCACGTCCGGTTAGTTCGGGATGAAAACCTGTTCCTACTTCGAGTAAACTGGCCACACGGCCCTTTATTTTTACCTTCCCCCTCGTGGGAGTCGTTGTGCGGCTGAGTATTTTTAAGAGTGTTGATTTACCGGCTCCATTACGGCCAATAATACCAAGCACTTCTCCTTCTTTAACTTCAAAATTAATATCGCGTAATGCCCAAATATATTCACTCAATCCCTTTTTTAAACATTCGTTTTCATCACCGATTTTTAAATAGGGATCTTCTTTGCCACGTACAGTATGCCACCACCGGTTTAGGTCGTCTGTTAGAGTGCCGAGACCCACATTGCCGAGGCGATAAAGCTTAGAGAGGTTTTCTACTTTTATGACGGTACTCACGAAAAAATTTAAGTTTGATGGTTCAAAGTTGGTGACTGATGATAGAAGCAGTTCGTATTTTCAATATGGAGCACATTCGAATTATCAATTATCAATTTTTGNNAAAGTCCGCTCCACTTTACCAAAAGTGAGCAGTCCTAAAAATAAAATGATGACCATAAATACTCCGCTGTATAATAAACTTCCGGCATTGAAACTGCCCCGTTGAAATAAACCGTACCGGAATGCTTCTACAATCGGTGTCAGCGGATTCCAACGTATCCATGAAGCATATTTATTATATTGCAGGAATGATAAAGGATAAGCTATCGGTGTGGCATACATTAGTAATTGAACGGCAAAACCAATCAAAACCATAAAGTCGCGGTACTTGGTAGTAAGTGAGGAAATAATGATTCCCAAACCAAGTCCTATACCTGCCATCATCAATACCAATACGGGTATCATCATCATAGAAATATTAAGGTGAACCCACATACCATTGAATGCATAAAAAGTAAAAACTGATATTAATAATAATAACTGGATACCTAATTTGACAAGGTTGGACATAACTGTGGACAATGGAATCACCAGCCTTGGAAAATATACTTTTCCAAAAATCCCGGCGTTGGCTNNAGAAGCAAAATAATTCCAAATGGTGATCCCGCTCATATAAAATAAAACAGGCTTTATCCCATCCGTGGGTATGTTGGCAATTTTTCCAAATACAAGCAGGAACATTATGGTGGTAAAAATTGGCTGTATGAAATGCCATAATGGCCCTAAAATGGTTTGCTTGTACTGAGCCACGAAATCCCGCTTTACAAAAAGGAACATCAGGTCGCGGTACTTCCATACTTCTTTCAGGTTCAGGTCAAACAAATTTGCCTTAGGCTGAATGATGAGGTCCCAGTTTTCGTCGGAGGCGTTCAGGTTATAAGTTATNNGGACAGGCTCAATTGAGCGCCTGAGCCAACTTTTCTTTGTATACTTCATAGCTGAAGTGATCATTTAATAATTTTTGTGAAGGAGTAAATGCTGGTTTGTTTTCAATTATACCTACGATTGCCTCTGCAATTTCTCCCAAGTCCAGGGGATTAACCAATTTCCCCAATTCTCCAAACAACAAAGCATCTGTTGATCCATCAGCATTTCCTGCAATTACGGGTAGACCATAGTACATAGCTTCAATGAAAACTATACCGAAACCTTCCTTGCGACTTGGCATTACATAGAGATCGCTCATTTCAAAATGGGCTTCCAGTTCCTCATCCGGAATAAAACCGGGGATTACAACCATGGATTTCATTTCCAGCTTCTTTATTAATTGATCAACATAAGCCTTCTCCTGCCTGTCGAATCTCCCTGCAATCAGGTATTTCACTCCAGGATATTTTTCCTTTATAACGGACAATGCCTCAATGACTTTGTCATATCCTTTGTATCTTTCTTTTGAAGACAATCTTGTTATAGTGAGCAATATCAAATCATTCTGTTTGAAGTCATATTTTTCCATTAAGTTTTTGTCTTTTTTTGGAAGCATATGCCGATGCAGAAAGGGATCCAGACAATTGTTGAGAATAGTGCAATTTTCTTTTGGAAATCCATGTACTTCAATCACCCTCATTCTTGTAAAGCTGCTAACAGCAAGAATAATATCGCATTGCTGCAACATTTTTCTTATTCTTGTTTTAAAGGGATCCCATACTTCAATACCATGCGCCAACAATATAATCCTCTTTTTCGGAAACAATTTCTTAATGAACCATCCAATGGGTAAAAGATTAATATGGCTCAGGATTATCCTGTCAAAAGATGAGCCTCTGCGAACCATGTCATAAAAGAATTTCAATCTGTTGACACCATAACCCATGAAATTTTCGGCAGGGAAATATATATTATTGAATGAATCTTCCTGCCTGTCGTACATACTGCACACCTGCAGCAGCTCGTCTTTTTCAATGCTTTCTTCGTATAATGCCTTCCCCATAATCCTGCAAACTTTTTCTATGCCACCTGTGGCAGAAAAAGTGCGAAGTGTGAGGAAAAGGGTTTTCAGTTTAATGAAGAATTACAAATGAAGAAGTAACAATTATTAAAATATTTTGCTCCCGGAAACATTTAACAGTGTTCAAAAAGAATGGAATACCAGTCTAAGTAATAAATAATATTATATTTTCCTTCATTAGCATCAACCAACAGGAAAAACGATCATTTGCATAATTTTTCTTCCCATAATAAAATTAACTAAGCGATTCCGCGATTATGAAGGAGAATCAATGACAATAATTGACTCCAATGAATTTTACCTTCCTGAAATTTTCTATAATGCGNNGTTTGATAGCATGGTATCTTTTACATAATCATCGTTTGCCAGCCACTTTGCAAAAGGAAAAGCAAATCCCATTTTTTTCCTTTTCCAAACATTTTCAGGCAACCTGCCCTTGAAAGTATTTATCAATAGTTGTTTGGGAAGTGGTCCTTCATATTTTATTTCGCTTTTGACGGATAATGCCGTTTTTATTACCGCCTCATCAAGGAAGGGTACCCGAATTTCAATACCGTGAGCCATTCCCATGACATCTACGTCCCGCAATAACTGATTTTGCATATACATATTAATTTNNTTCCAAATTTCTTTTTCTGTGCTACCAAGCCTTTCCGCAATCTCATGTGGGACAAACTGTCCCCTTAAAAAAAGGAATAACCCTTTAATACCTTCCAGAGAAAGATATGACAGCCTTTTAATCGCTTTGTTTCGATCAATCTTATTTATTCGTAAATATAAAGCTGGCACTAACTGGAGCTTTTTTGCAAATGAAATCCTTTCAAAAGAAGGATATCCTCCAAATAATTCATCGCCGCCAATGCCGGAAAGGANNGCCATCGCAACTTGGCATGTCCATCGCATCTAATATTGCGGGGAATGACCTGTGGAATTCATTTTCTGTAAGTAAATGCTGTAAATTTTCACATTGCAGTTGATGAATTATAGTATCCTGGTATATTTTTTCAGAAAACTCCAGTTCCTCAAAATAAAGTGAAAGAGTTTTCAACTGTTTCTGATGGTAATCCGAGGCAATAGTTGTTACAATTCCGGAGTCGATGCCTCCACTCAAAAATACGCCTATAGGTGCATCAGAAAGAAGATGTCTGCCCACCGCCTTTTCCAAAGCCAGTTTAATGGCTTGTCCTGATTCTTTACTTTCNNATGCAAACTACCTTTTCCTAAGTTGATGTTGAACTTATAAAAACACCCTTTATGGAGTGGTTTAACATTATGAAGCGTAGTAGCGGGTTCGGGTAAGTGTCCATAAGCAAGCTGGTATATTGGCCATTTTTCATATTCCTTTTTATTTCCAATGGCTTTGAAGGCTCTTATCTCTGAAGCAAATTCAATGGATGTAATATTTACTGAGTAATACAATGGTTTAATTCCGGAAGGGTCGCGTACGAGGTAAAGATCTTTTTCCAGGGAATCGTAAAGTGCAAAAGCAAACATTCCGGAAAGCCTGGCAAAACTTTGAGTATTCCATTGTTCAAATGCCGCCAGAATCACTTCGGTATCAGAATGGGTATTGAAAATGCAACCTAGCTGTTGTAATTCTTTTTTTAATTCCGGGAAATTATAAATCTCACCGTTAAAAGAAATTACAAATCTATTCCTGTAAATCATGGGCTGGTGTCCTGAGGGGGAAAGGTCTAATAATGCCAATCGCCTGTGACCCAAAACGAGGTTGGTTTCAGGACAATGGTAGGTCCCTGCATCGTCTGGTCCGCCATGCTGCTGAATGTTGCACATTTCCGTTACTATTTCCTGAATAATAGGGATTGGTAACGACGGGTTTAAAATCCCTGCTATTCTACACAAGAGAATAAATTAAGATTGCTAAAAAATTGTTTCCCCAAAAAACTTTCAATGTAATTTTATACAAATGAATTCCCATCTCTTTTCCTATTAACATTAGTTGACACAATGAAAGCTTATTACGCAATCATAGTTCGTATAATGTTGTTGTCGACAACTTATGGTTCCAAAAATTTATTAAATGGAAAAAATCATAGCAAACTAGGTCTGGATATCGTTATTTATGTTGTATATGAGAAGTCGGAATAAGTCTTTCATGAGGTCAGCCAAGAAGTTCAAGGTTCTTCTTATCGAAATGAGCGCTAAGTTGAATATCTAATGTATCAATTTTCACTACCGCACGGTTTCCAAATACTTCGATGACCATTCCTTCATAATTCATAAGCACGCCCTGGGTAATCCTTACGGAACTGTTCACCACCAACTCTTTTTTCTCTACTATTACATCATGAAATTCATTCAGAAATTTCTTAATAATTATGATTTCTTCATCCTTTATTGCAGCAGGTTTCCCAAGCCAATAGACGTAATTGAGTATACCAGGTATCTTCCTGACCTCCCATTTTTTTTCTTCTATAGGTTTTACAAAAACATACCCCTTAAACACAGGTTCCATCACCACTTTTTTCCTGTCGCTCCACTGCCTGGTAACTTTATTTATTGGGCAGTAATGCTCAATTCCTTTTTCAAGGAGATATTTGGCGACCTTTTTTTCCCAGCGAGGGCGTGTATAAACAGCATACCAGTTTTGATCAGGTTCCAAAGGGTTAATAATTAGGTGAGTTAATTGTTTGGTATTTTATTTAATTTAAAACTGAATATGATTATCGCAAGTGCTTCCCAATATCCAGAGTTTGTTTCATAGCTTCGCTATTCCTCAGTTACCGGAGAACAAAAGATTCAAAGTATTTGTATTCATAACCTTTCTATTTTCTCCTGCGAAACAACCTGAAAATAGAGCGGATGCCCAATTTCTCTTCGATATAATATCCACCACCATATTCACCTCCATAACCATACCCGTAACCGTAACCATAGCCATAGCCGTAACCATTTCCATATCCTCCAAAACCATAACCATATACCTGAAATCCGCGTGGTTTAATACCATTAAAAATCAAGCACATATTTTTGAATTTATTCTGCTTGTGCACATTATCAATCAAGGTTAAAAAATTCCGCGGTGTAACACCATGGCGAATTACGAACATATTTATGTCTGCAAATTCCTGAAGTAATTGGGCATCGGTAACGGGTGAAACGGGCGCAGTATCCATTATCACGTAATCATATCTCTCTTTTAA
>PKYU01000237.1 GCA_003132765.1 Chitinophagaceae bacterium
TCCCAGCACTTAAAAGAATTAAAAGATGCAGGCTTGATTAAGGGAGATATAGATGGAGCAAAAGTTTGCTATTGTATAGATGAAACTGAATGGCAGAAGGCAAAAACATACTTGAATCAGATCTTTGAATCCTACAAAGGGAATAACTGTTGTTGATTTTTTTTTACATAATCCTATCGCCATATAACGATAACTTAAAANNTTGATCTGGATGGGTATAATCCCGATGCTGATTTAGGATTGGGATGCGGCCTGCCAACGAAATTTGCGAAAATAAAAATGGGGGATGTAGTGGTAGACCTGGGAAGCGGTGCAGGTAACGATGCTTTCATCGCAAGGCATGAAGCAGGGGAAAGTGGTAAGGTGATTGGAATTGACTTCACACCGGCCATGATAGAAAAGGCCAGACGAAATGCTGAATTGAGAGGATATAATAATGTTGAATTTCGCCAGGGTGATATAGAAAAAATGCCACTTACCTCAGAAGTTGCTGATGTAGTTGTAAGTAATTGTGTTCTCAATTTAGTTCCCAACAAAGACGGCGTTATCAAAGAAATTTTTCGTGTCCTAAAACCTGGAGGACATTTTAGCATTTCAGATATTGTTTTAGAGGGTCAACTTCCCAAAAACCTGCAGGGCGACGCAGAAATGTATTCAGGCTGCATTTCTGGTGCCATTCAAAAGCAGGTATATCTTGAGCTGATAGAGCAAAATAAGTTTGTAAATATTACGATTCAGAAGGAAAAGAAAATTATTATACCAAAAGATATCTTATCCAGCTACTTCAGTCAGGAAGAAATTTTATCATTTAATGAATCGCAATCCGGAATATTCAGCATAACCGTTTACGCTGAAAAACCCGAATCTTGTTGCGAGCCCGGATGCTGCAATTAATTAAGTATGAAAAAAATATTGGTGTTATGTACCGGCAATAGTTGCAGGAGCCAGATTGCAGAAGGATATATAAGATTCTTTGGTGGGAAAGAAGCGAAAGTTTATAGCGCCGGCATTGAAACGNNCATCATTCCAGCAATAATATAAATGAATACCTTAAAATTGATTTTGATTATGTAATAACGGTATGTGATAATGCGAAAGAACGATGTCCGTTCTTCCCTTCGAAAGCAAAAAAGTTTCATCATAATTTTCCCGACCCGGCAAAAGCAACGGGTACCGAAGAAGTCATTATGAATGAATTCAGGAAGACAAGAGACATGATAAGATCATATNNTGACTATCTGTTCATGATTCATGAGGTAAGGAAGTCGGCGGTGCTTGGTGAAAAATCCGGGTCATTAAATCATACAAATCCCCGTGGTTTTCCCTGAACAAATCGGGCCTTTTAAAAAAATATTCTGAAACAACCGCAAAAAATTCCGCTTTATTGGTAGCTCCATAAGTATTAATATCTGAACGGCCTTCTTTGATTGCCACTATATTATCATTCATAAGATTTATCCAGGGTATGGCATATTGATGCTTCAATAAGGCTTCAGGCAAACCGTCAACAGCGCCATCTTCTTTATCCAATAAATGTACAAATTCGTGAATGCCGGTATTTTCTGTACTCATGGAGTTTTCAAAGCCAATGCGCAATGCAGGTTTGGATAAGATCATAACCCGTTGCAAAGGGCCGTTACCCACCATTCCAAGCGTATCGCTGTAATTTCGTGCAGCCTCTGATAAAAATTCTTCATGGTCGAAGGTATAGGGATATAACAATACCTCCCGAAGGTTATAATATTTCCATTCAGGGAATCCGAAGATTGGAATTACTCCGCTGGCTGCCACTAATAGCCTGTCAAGTTCTTCAACTTCGGTTTTTACACCTTTGATATGGATATAACCCAGGAATTCAATAATTTTTTCTTCAAATCGTTTTTTTTCTTCTGGATTTAGAGCGCGATAAAAAGAAACATGCTCCTGAAATAGCTCCCTGAAATTGGGTGGCACAAAGCCTCTTTTTTGGGGTTTCTTATAAAATAGCACTACTGCTACCATTACCACAATAACCAGTAAAACAATATATGCGTCCATGTTAATCCTGATAAAACTATGTAGACATTTAAGTTGCAAATATCCATTTGTAAAAGCGTATAAAATCACAAAAATGGATTGCCCAATGAAAATCAAAATTTTCCTTTATATGATTCCCTGGGCTTCTTGTTTTTACTTCTTATTAGTATTATAAATAAGAGTAGACCAATTATTCTTTAAATTGCTGAATCAAACCGGATACGAACATGTACGATCTTTTGCAAAAAAAAATTTCAGAAATCATAAATATCTCTGTTGAAGAATTTGAATTTTGTAAAACACTGTTTCAGCCCAAGAAATTGAGAAAACGTCAATACCTTCTGCAGGAAGGAGATGTTTGCAAATACACCATATTTGTTGAAAGTGGATTACTGAGAACCTTTACCATTGATGAAAAAGGCACAGAATACATACTTCAATTTGCCTTTGAAGGGTGGTGGATGGGAGACATTTACAGGNNCTGACAGATGAACCTTCCATATATAACATTGAAGCTTTGGAAAATTGTGAATTGTTATTACTTACAAGACCATCCTGGGAAATATTATTAAACAAAATACCTGTTTTCGAGCGATACTTTCGAATACTCATACAAAATAACCTTATTGCAACTCAACGCAGGCTTATGGGTTCCATGAGTAAAACAGCCGAAGAAAAATATACTGACCTTCTGGATAAATACNNTTCAGCGCCTGCCACAGCATATGATTGCCTCATTCCTTGGCATTACGCCGGAAACGCTGAGCCGTATTCGCAGCCTAATAGCTTCCCGCAAGCCCTGATCCTTGATGTAGATCAAGGAAATTTATTATCATATAGCAATGGAGGCAAAGCCTCCCCGGGATTAGCTTTGCATTATAAAGTGAAGAAGTGGGAGCAAAAAAAACGATAGCTATTGTAACTGATAAGGAAACTGTGGCAACACATTTTGCGAGGATGCTTTGCAGTAAACAATTTCGTATACTTTTTGTTACAAAAAATGGCGGTAGGTTTAAGAAGGCGGTTGCAGAGATTTCTGAAAAAGATCAAGANNGGTAGAAATTGTGGATTGTGCCAGGGAGGGTTGTTGGGAAGCTGATTTGATAATGCTGGAGGCAGGGGATTCCGAAGAATCAGCGATTGCAGATGCAATAAAGGATGTTGCTATTCAAAAAGTGGTTATCAGTATAAAAGAAATGGATAATAATGTAAAGGAGGTCCCGGATGAATTGGAAAAATTATTACCTCATTCAAAAGTTGTAATGGCTCAAATTAAAAGGAATTCCCCGGAAATTTTATTGAGTGGTTTAGATGCAGATGCCATTGAAAAAGTATCTGGAATTTTTAAAGAAGGCGGCTATATTCCCAAATTTGGGAAAAACTAAAGAATTCTTGAAATCGTAAACAATCAAATCAAATAAATAAACAATTAAAATCAAAAAAAATGGCAAACATTAAATGGACCTTAGACCCAACACACAGTGAAATTTCATTCAGAGTAAAACACCTGATGATTTCAACTGTTACAGGGCATTTCAACAAATTTAACCTTGAATCAGAAACTGAAACAGAAGATTTTGGCAATGCTAAGAAAATTGAGTTTTCTGCTGACATTGATTCTATAGACACCAATAATGCTCAACGTGATGGTCATCTGAAATCAGCAGACTTTTTTAATGTTGAAAAATTTCCCAGGTTATTTTTCTCAGGGAAAAAGTTTGAATTAAAGGGAGAGGATTCATTACTTGTTGGCGACTTAACAATTGCAGGGATTACTAAACCGTTAACTTTGAATGTTGAATTTGGAGGGATCGCTGTAGATCCAAATGGCCAAACAAAAGCAGGCTTCACCGTTACAGGTAAAATTAGCCGAAAAGAATTTGGAATCACCTGGGGCTCCGTTACAGAAGCTGGTAATGTTGTTCTTAGCGACGATATAAAAATTAATGCCGAAATTCAGTTGGTAAAGCAGGTGAAGCAAACTGTAAAAGAAAATCAATTATCCGAGGCCTAATAAATAATGAATAATGGAAGATAAAGTACTGGGATTACATCATATTACTGCAATAGCCGGAAATGCACAGAGAAACCTGGATTTCTACACAAAAGTACTTGGATTAAGATTAGTAAAGAAGACAGTAAATTTTGATGATCCCAGTACTTTTCATTTTTATTTTGGAGATCAAAAAGGTACTCCGGGCAGTATACTTACCTTCTTTCCATGGGAAGGAATACAACACGGATACAATGGAACGGGAATGGCTACCAGCATTGGTTATGCAGTTCCCAAAGACAGCCTCGGCTTTTGGGCCGAACGGTTTAAGCGTTTCAATGTAAAGCAGGAAGAGGTAATTGAAAAATTCGGAGAGCCGTGTCTCATATTCACGGATCCTGATGGTTTGAAACTGGAATTGGTGGTACCTGCAGAAGTTGACAAACGGGAGCCATGGGTAACCAGGGAAGTAAATGCATCTGTTGCAACAAGGGTGTTTCACCATGTAACCCTTACCCTGAGAAATGCAACCCCAACCGCAACTATTGTAACTGACGTTATGGGGTATTGGCTAATTAAGCAGGAGGGAAATGTATATCGATTCAAAACAAATAATTCCGATAATGCTTCTGTCATTGACATAATTGAAGCGCCAAACCTTGCCCGTGGATTAGGCGCAGCAGGAACAAACCACCACGTTGCTTTCAGGGTAAAAGATGAAACCGTTTTAATGAATTACCGGGAGAAAATTGAAGGTAAGGGATTGCATATTACTCCGAAAATAGACCGCGAATATTTTTTCTCTTTATATTTTCGCGAACCGGGAGGAGCGTTGTTTGAACTGGCAACAAATAACCCCGGTTTTACCGTGGATGAACCGCTAAATGAATTAGGAACTAATTTGAAATTGCCTAAGCAATATGAGGCAATGAGAAAAGAAATTGAAAAAGTTTTGCCTGCAATTGCGTAAACTGCCTGCTTTCTTATTTTGCTAACTGAAACGAAGTTGGTTTAATGGAAAAGCATGTAAGATTTTTAAGAATAATAATAAAGTTTAATTGTATTTATGTTCAGCAGCCTGGAAGTTCATGGTAAGAATGTTATATCAGCCGGTAAAGATCTGAAGGAAGCAAAAAAGGTTTTAATAATGTTGCATGGCCGGGGAGGCACCGCAGAAGATATTCTTACTATTTCTGGATATTTACAGGTTAAAGACTATGAATTGCTGNNATAATACCTGGTACCCATATTCATTTTTAGTTCCATCATCACAAAATGAACCGTGGCTTTCTTCTGCTTTAACCTTATTAAGTGACATGCAGAAGGATTTGACTGAAAAAGGATTTCAAACAGAAAACATTTATTGGCTTGGATTTTCACAAGGTGCCTGCCTGGCGCTTGAATATGTTGCAAGAAATGCAACCCGGTTTGGCGGGGTCGCGGCTTTCACCGGTGGGTTGATTGGAGATAAAATTTATCCCGAAAACTATAAAGGAGATTTTGAGGGTACTCCGATTTTTATTGGAAGCAGCAACCCGGATCCACATATACCGGTAGAAAGGGNNTTTTACTCAGAGGCTTTATAATAATATGGGTCATATTATTTCACAGGACGAAATCGACACGGTCAACAAGCTTATTTTTTTTGAAAAGGCCATTTCGGACAAACTGTAAGATTTTTCTGCTTTATTTATTTCCGCCGACTGTCTATTCAATCTATTTTTTTCCTTATTTATCCTTTTATAATATTAAATGAAAATTTAAGTTGGGTTATTGTTATTTGAGAAAGAAAAGAAGTTCTTTACCTATTTGAATTTCAGATTTATTGAAATTACGTCTGATGCCAGGTCTGTTGTTTGCGAATAGTGACCATAACGTACCTCAAGAGAACTCACTCTCTTAAAAAGACCTTTTGGAGGTGCAATTCGAAAATTGACACCAAAGAACTTACTATCAAAGGCAGACAAAGCGTAATTGCTAGTGTAAAATTGGTCGGATTCCGTATGCACTTTGTAAGGAGCAAAATATTTTGCAGCTGTTTGATTATAATAACGGTAAAAAGGTGCCACAGAAACAAAAGGAGTAATCTTCACAGGTACTTCAAGACTTGCTGTATTCGATTTTATCCCCCAGCTATCAGTATAATAGCGGTAATACGACCGGATTATTATTTTATCACCAAGGAAATAATTCAACCGGATTCCAATAGGTAACTTAAATCTTTCGGAAGGTAGTTTTTCAATACCCGGACTGCCATCCTGGAAGTAAACCCTGTGAAAAGGCAAACCCAGGTAACCGGTCTGAGCGACACCATCAAGCAGAATAACTCCCTGCAATCTTTTATTAATAACCTGAGAAAATGAAAGTGAAGCCGTGCCGGTTACCCGTGGGTTGGTTGGTATTTTACTCTTACTTTCTCCACCGGAACTTGCCGCAGTAACTGTGGCAACCTGCACGAATTCCGATGGATAAATCATTTTTACACGATCGAAATAGCCGGTAAGCTTTCCGGTAAATTCCCCGTTATTTTTGGTCTTTTTCGAATACATCGCATTCACCCCAAAAGAACTGTAATTATATTCTTCCGATAAGTAAAGGCCAACTCCCCTTGCTGTTCCTTTTTTTTCATTTTCGATGGTCCAGTCAAGCGAAGGATAAACACGCAATCCTCCTGTTTTTGAAGCGCCCGTTTTACTAACATAGGCTGAAGAGGCAGAAGAATGATGGTCTATACCCAAACCCATAACCAATGTATTTTTCCGTTGCTGAGCATCCCAACCGACAAGCGTTACATCAAGGCCATTGGAAAGATCAACTACTCTTTCAGTACCAATTCCTCCGGTTATAGCGGAATGATCACCATTTTGCGAATAATAACTGGAAACGAGGTTTACTTCCTCAAGTTGCAAAGGTTTGGCAATATAAAATGATGTGTCCTTATCCGTGTATTGCGAAAAGGCATGCAACATCATTATAAAAATTCCAACTAATGTTAGACAAATTTTTTTCATGTAATATTTCAGTGTGCCTGGTATGAGTTAATTGCATCCGCAACCGCCGCCTGTTTTCCCGACATTTGCCCCGGAAGCCCCCTCCCGGTAAGATTGGAAGTTGAGTTCATTTTTTTCTACTTTCCTGTTGCCTAATATCATTTCAGAATCATTGATCCTGCTTTTTTGATATTCCTTTAGGTTAGCACAAGATGTTATCAAGATTCCTGCCACAGCAAACAGGGCTATTTTTCCAAGGGAATTTCTCTTCATATTTCATTTATTGAAGTCGTATGAATTTCCAAATCGACTTAGGTTAAAAAATTCATTAAAGATCTTAATGATTAAATTTTTGATCGAAGCAGATACTATTTATTTCATCCGCAAATTCTTCAGCATTTTCTTTTGGAAATCCATCCCATGATTTTAGAACATTGCCATCGGCATCCAATAGTAGGGTAAGAGGAAATTTACCGTCCGGGTTATATTTATCAGCAAGGACATCATTTTGTTTTTCAGTTTGCTCGTCTAATCTGTCTTTTTTATTCCTGGGGAAATCTGCATTAACTAATACAAGGGAAGTATCAGCCATTTTAGAAAAAACATCACTCTCAAATATCTCATTCTTCATACGCATACAAGGACCGCACCAATCAGAACCTGAAAAATTTAATAGAATGAGTTTGTGGTTTTCGTGAGCCACTTTTCTCGCAGTTGCAAAATCAGGTTGCCATTTTATAAAAGACATTAGAGAGAAACAAAACAGGATAAAGGGTAATTTCTTCATGAAAAGAAAATTTTTAGGTATTTAATAAGTTAGATGGCAAATTTAATTTTTGGTTGGGTGGACATTGTCCGCTAACAATTATTTAACAAATAAGCTTCCCAGTGATCAAGGAAAAATGACCTTCCAACTTTACAATAATAAAAATAAAAGCCTACCAGTCGAAAGTGTAATCATATTTTAAGTTCATCTACTATTTGAATTTTGAATTCACCGATAATACATCTTCATTCCTAAAACACCCAAGGGAGGGCCGGTACGAATTTCCACTCCAAAATAATAATTGTTGAATTTTTAATTCTATTTCCTGGTTATCTATCGGGTCAGTAAGTTAGGGCATAATGTTTGGGCTAATAGCAGTTAATCGTATTCTTTAAGCGGTTCTCAATTATATTTAATGTTGGGAAAATTTTATATTATTGGAAGAATAAGCGGTATTATTATCATCAATAACTATCGCTTCAATATCTTTCATTTGATTTATCATATCCATTCCTGTTTTTATTCCAATAATCATTACAGGAGTTGCCATAGCATCTGCAATTTCCGCATTAAGCGTAATAATCGTAACACTTTTTATCCCCGTTACAGGTAACCCCGTCCTGGGATCAATAGTATGAGAATATTTTTTCCCATTTATCATAACATATTTTTCATAATTCCCAGAGGTAGCTACCGCCATATCAGTTACATCGAGGTAAGAAAATATTTCATGAGTTGAATTCGGATTTACTATGCCGATAGTCCAGGGTTTCCCATTGGGCTGCAGTCCCCAGGTAGTCAGGTCGCCTGAGGCATTTACGATTCCACTTGCCGCTCCTGCATCTTTCATAACCTGCCGGGCTCTTTCTGCCGCATATCCTTTCCCTATGCCACCAAAACCAATTCGCATTCCTATTTCTTTTAAAAATACCGTTTGGTTTTCTGAATCAAGAATGATATTTCTGTAATTGATAAGCCTTACCATTTTTTTGGCAGTTTCTTTATCGGGTAAGGCCTTCATGGTTGTATCAAAATTCCACAAGCGCTTATCTATTGAGCCGTAAGAGATATCAAATGCGCCCTGAGTAAGCCGCGAAATACGGAGTGATCTTTCAATAATAGAATAAGTTTCGTGCGATACTTTAACAGGCTCAAGCCCGGCATTTCGGTTGATTAGACTGGTTTCGCTGTTTTCATTGAAAGTTGTTAGTAATTTTTCAATACGTTGTATCTCAAAAATACCTTCATCAATTTGTTCATTCGCTTTTTTTTCATCATAACCGACGGAGCTAATTTCAAAATTATTTCTCATTAACTTCAATCTTTTCTTGAAGACTACCTGCTCAATCATGGGGTAATTTTTTTAGCAATAAATTTTAAATCGGCCAATTTCTGTCCTCTCAAAATTAGAGATACTTTCTTGGGAGATTTGTCCAAATAATTCAGGTATGAAGATTAAACTAACGGATTGCATTACCTAAAATTGAAGGAAAAAGTAATTTGTTCAAGAATGAAATGCCTTGTCGAAGATAATCTCAAAAAATACAGAAGATCTTTTCTTAAGCCTTAAGATGTGTTAATGGTGAGTTAATTCAAAAGAGCTACGAGGAATTGGTTGAGTTATTCATTGAATATAAATATTGAAAAAAAACTGATGGTCAGGCTTCCTTATGCTATTTGGTTTTTGAAACGTAAGTATAAATTTCTTACCTATGGCAACATTTATAATTAGTTTCTGCAAGAAAACGACCAAATCATTTACTGATAGGGGTTGTAGCAGAAAAGGAGTTGCGAACATTTGTTGAAGAGTATTGATTTTACTGGGTTACGGTATAGTTCTTGCTCATTATTGGTAGCTAAAACACTATCCCATACGCCGACGTTTTGAACNNAGCAATTGCCGATGTAAGATTCCCTTTAAAAAGCTGCGATGAACTGCCACCGGATTTAAAAGTCTTGCAATATATTTTTGTAACACCGGAACTGAACGAGAAAGTATCTTCATTGCTGGAAAATAATATAGTTGCCGACAAGAAGAAAACAGGACGCACCGGAATGGATTTGTTGCATATTCTTTCATAAGCAGTCGTTCGTTAAACGCTAAGCACCCACTGGGATCGCTTAGAAGACATGGCCAACCATCATGAACCCTTCGATTGCAAGTTGACTAAGGATAGCAAGGGGAGGCAATGCAATGTGTACAATGTCTATTTTGGGCAAAGCAATCAGTTCCTGGTGTTCATGAAATGTTTTCACTCCTCCGCCTACCATTTTAGCTACCTCGCTCAAATGATTTTTGTCCACATCACAAATAGCCACTACACGGGTTCCTGCATAAGGAATATGCACTCGGCCCATGCCACTCACGCCCACGATGCCTTTGGTCAGTTGATTCGTTTGGAGCTAAAAAACCCCGGCCCAATACATGCTCCGGCACAATGGAAATACTTGCATCGAAGGCAGCAGCATTTTTTATAAACTTGCGACGGCTATTTTGTTTTGTAGATTTCATTTTGTTTTGAGTTAATATTTCACGATTAAATATGCTACTGTTATGATAACTGTGAGTTGAAGCGTATCCGACTCCCGATAGCTATCGGGAGGTACAAAGGTTACAAAGCATTTTCTTATTGTACTTGGTGGGAAACCTTATTGCGTTATAACAAACTTAACTTAACACTACTTTATTTCCTATTCTTTCTTATACCTGATACTTCGAAATTCCACTTTCATCGCCGGCAATACATGCACTTGCAATGCCAGTATTCCATCAAATTTACGATTGACAGAATCATTGTCGATAGTTTCGCTCATTAAGATGCCATTGATATAATGTTTCATATCGTTTCCTTTCGCGACAAT